>DAOUZG010000275.1 GCA_030665705.1 Deltaproteobacteria bacterium
CGCCTGGGCACGATGGTCTTTCTCGGGATGCAGGACGAGGAGAACCTGAGCCCGGCTCCGATCCACTCCAACCGGATGCTCTTACACGAAGAGGCGATGGCCACAGGGATTGCGCTGCACGCGGCGATCGCGCTGCGCTACCTCGACGGTAAGGAACGGAGCTTCGACTAGAACCCATCTCAGAAACCCCGGACCGAGCCAGGCCGCCCTGGCGACGGGAGTGGGTTTTTGAGAGGGGTTCTAGGAAAGCACGTCAGGGAAGCCGTCGACGTGCGGGGCCCCGCGGGCCGTCGGGGCCGATGCGGTCCGCGAACGGAAAGGCGCGGCCGTGCTGCACGAACCCCTCGGGTGTCTTCAGGTACTCAGGGTGCCGGGACGCGAACATCCGGCGCGACGGCATGTAGAGATCGGAGGGACGCGCACGCGTGTGCCCCGGACGGCAGCCGCACACGCACGTCTCCCCGCCCGCGCACTCTCCGCAGCAGTACCAGGTCTCGTCACGCCGGCTCGCTCCGAACCCCAGAGCGCAGCCACACCGCTCGCAGCTTCCGTTGACGGGTGCGTAGTCGGGCATCCACCTGCTCATTCCGTCTCTCCCTGCTGTTTCTCCCCTTCGGCGGGGCGGACGTGAGTCTGCACTCCCGCCACTGAAAGCTCCAGATCCCCGGACAACTCGACGTGGGTGGCCACGGGCCTTCCGGAGCCGGGGTCCACCAGCACCCGCCCTCGCCTGGGGCTCGGAACCTGAAGCCGCAGGCGCACGCCATCGGGCCCATCCACGCGGATGCGCTCCGCCTCCACGGCTCCCCCGGAGAGATGAAGCGTGGACCCGACAACGCGTGGGCGCCCGTCCATCGGCGTGAGTCGCAGGAGAGCACTCGCGTGTGGGGCCAAGGGACCGATCCTGATCCCTTCTTCGTGAACCGTCCGCAGACGATCCTCCCAGACGTCGTAGACGTGGATCGGCGCCGAGAGTCCGAGCGCCGTGAGGGGAACCTCGGTGCTCCGCTCCCCATCCCCCAAATTGACCACGAGCACGAGACGGCTCCCGTCCGGAAACGACTGGATGAGCATCTCGGGAACCGTGCCGCTCGTCGGCCCGACGTCGGGGGTGCGCCCGAGGGGCGGAATCAGCCGCTCGAGAAGCTCTCGGCGCGACGCGCTGAGGTTGGCCAGGTCATCCGAGATGAGAAGGAGACCTCCCGAGACGAGGGCGGATGCGGCCACCGTCCGGACCTCGTCCTCCGACAGGCGCGTAGACCGGTCCCGGAGGAGCACGCAATCCGGGTCGTTGATCCAGAGCCGCTGATGCAACGGAGCCCGCGCCAGGACGTTTCGCACCGCGTTCCTTGCCGAGGCGGCCGCCGGAAGGCCGGTCACGGCATCTTCAGCACGCGATCGCCACTTCGGTGCGACGTCCGCTCCAATCCGCATGGCTTCGAACAGCCCCACCGACGGGCCGAGCGGAGCCCCGCACCCGACCAGGAAGGGCTCCGGCTCGACTGCCCTTCGCATTTCAGCAACCGCCTCGCGGTAGGCGGCTGCGACGGGCTTCGTGGGGTCAGCCCGACGCCCAGGCAGGGCGCCCGCGTACAGGAAGTCGAGCTTGAGGTAGTCGAATCCGGCACGCCGAAGTGTGGAGACGACCTCAGTGAGCCACGCCCGAACCTCCTCGTGGGTCGGGTCCAACGCGTAGCAGATCACCCCCTTCCAGTTCGGGTTGATGTCGGCAACAACGGGGCGCCCCTGCTCCGAGCACAGGAGCCAGTCCGGGTGCTTCCGAGCCACGCGTGATGCGCGGGAGACCAGAAAAGGAGCCAGCCAGATCCCTGCGCGGAATCCGGCCGAACGGATCGTGGAGGCGAGCGGTGCGATCCCCTCCGGGAATCCGGGGTCCCACTCCAGCCAGTCCCCAACCGCGGCCTGGTAGCCGTCGTCGATCTGGACCGTCTCGAGCGGGGTGAGCAGCGGCCCGAGCGCCTTCACGTTGCGCTCGATATCCGCGGCGGTGACCCGGGTGAAGAACTGGTACCAGGAGCACCAGCCCGTTCCGACACGCGCCGGCACCGGCGCATCCATGTCACGGCCGGTTCGCTCCGCCCATGTGGCCAGTCCGTCGGACCCGACCGAATCGATGCCGATCCAGAGCCGCTCGCCCTGCACGCAGTCGCCCGGGGCCAGCGACCGATCCTCCGTCGCGACCACCGTCTCCAAGCTGCGGACCTCCGGTCCTCGGTTTCGAAGGGTTACGTGGGTGAGGTAGTTGTGGTGGCTCGTGAACCCCAGCGTCAGCGCGGGGGCGGCCGGGCTGCGCAGGGTCGTGACGAAGTCGGAGACGTGAAGGCCGCGCCGGGGCGCCGGCGTGAAGGGACCCTGGTGTATGCGCCGGACAAAGGCGAGACGAGGATGGGGCTCCCGCTCGGTGAGTCGGACGTAGCCGGCGGGTGTCCACGACTGGTAGCCCATGCGGAAGAATCGGAGCTCCTCCGCCGGGAAGGGGAACGCGACCTCTCCCCCCTCCTCCTCGACGTCGAAGCGCAGCGGCAGGAGCCTTCGGATGGGGATCGCCTCGTCTCCCCGGTTGGTGACCGAGAGCTGCACGCTCAGCCCCGGCCACTCCTCCGCGACGTCCAGCTCGAGTCGGAGCTCGAGTGCTCGCGCACTCCGGGAGCGGATGTCGATCCGCGTGGCCAGACCGGCGCGCGAGCGCAGGTCCCCGTAGCCGTCGACCAGTGTTCGCTCTCCGTACAGGAGCTGACCGCCCGAATCGACGGCGGCCCGTGCACCCGCGAGCCGCGTTCCCCCCTCGGGGCTCGCGACGTCCAGCGAGAGGGTGTCGAGGTCGAGGTGCAGGCGGAGCCGCGAGGTCTCCACCTCGATCGCTCCGTCGCCGCGATGTACGTACACGTGGGTCTCCTTCAACGGACGTTATACTGGAGCACGTGAAGGTTTACACGCGAAGCGGCGATGGCGGAGAGACGTCGCTCTTCGGTGGCGA
>DAOUZG010000024.1 GCA_030665705.1 Deltaproteobacteria bacterium
CATCCGACACGTGCTCTCTGACGGGCCGACGGGATGACGCGCATCGGCCTGGTACGGCGAGCCCTGATTCTCGCAATCCTCCTCGCACCCGCGGGCGTGTGGGGCGGGGAAGTGGTCCACCGCCTCACGCAGGGCGAGACGCTCGAGGACGTCGCCCAGCGCTATTGGGGAGAGCGCGACTGGGCGGTCCTGCTGCGGACCCACAACCGCCTACCGGCCGGTCCCGTAGCCGCGGGCCTCAAGCTTCGTGTCCCGGTCCCCTCCGATCACGTCGTTCGACCCGGTGACACGTGGCCTTCGCTTGCCGAGGCGATGATCGATGACCCGGCGCTCGGGCCGCTCCTTGCCGAGCTGAACGATCTCGACCCGGACAAGCCCCTCCAGCCGGGGAGGGAGATCCATGCTCCGGCCATCGCGACCTACCGACTCGGCCGGGGGGAGAGCCTTGCAGCGGTCGCGCGTCGATTCCTGTCGGGGACGGGGGACTGGAAGCTGCTTGCGCGCGTGAACCACCTCGGAAACCCGCACAGCCTGAGAGCGGGAACGGAACTCCGGGTGCCCTTGCGTCCCAAAGCGCCGCAGGAGCCCGCGGACCGGCGTCCCACGGCACCGGTTGCTGCGGCCAAGCCCAACCCCATGCCCAGGCCCAGGCCCAGGCCCAGGCCCGACATGGCAACCCCGCTCGAGACCGAGCCCATCCCTCTACAGGAGCCGATCCGGGAGGCCGTCAACGCCTACCTCGACGGGCGTTACGAGGAGGCACTGGAGCAGCTCGAGAACCTCCGCACCGAAACCGAGGTCTCGGGATCGCACAAGGACCAGGTCACCGTGCTCGAGTACCTGACCCTCGCGCACGTGGCGTTCGACGACGAAACCGAGGCCTGCGAGGCCTACGTCGCACTGCGCACCGCGGAGCCGGAACACCGCTGGGACCCGGACCGGATCTCACCCAAGGTCATCCGTATAACCTCTCTCTGTCAGGCTCGCTGAGGCGATCGCTGGCCGCCTTGAGCGCGCTGGCCGTAAAGGAGATGATGAAGGGCGTGAGCAATTCCGAGCCGGTTATCGTCGCACGAGGGAGCTCCGAGAAACTGCTCGAGCAGATTGTCCAGGTTCTCCAGGGGGCGGGCATTCCATTCGACGTCCAGGAGGAGGTCGGTGGTGACCCCGACCGACCCGATTGGCGCTGGGCGGTCCGCGTCCGCACGGGTCAGGTCGACCAGGCCCGTCGCGCCCTTGCCCGCGGGTCCGAGATCCCAGGGACCCACGAGCCGCGACCGGGGCCGCTGTTCGAAACGCCGGGCCGCGAGGCGCTCCGGGTGCTGCTCATGCTCGTCTCGTTTGGGCTCGCGGCCGCTCTCTTTCTTCGGGGCTGCGTTACCTGACGTCGAGCGGGGCCAGCACGAGCTCGACGCCCGACGCCGGGACCTGGAGCGGGGTCGCCGATTCCGCAACCAGGTCGTTCTCCTGACGCGTCATCGGGTTGCCGTCACGGTCGAGCCTCGCGGAAAGCTGCACGGTCCCCGGCAGCGTCCCCTCGCCAAGCATCGAGTCTTCACGCCTCAAAGCGAACCGAACCGGAAACGGGCCCGGAGGGAGGCGACGGACCGCGACGGGAGGTCCACCCGCAGCGGAGCGCGCGATCACGAACAGAGCCCCCGCCGAGCCGGCCTCTGTACCGTCCGCTAGCCGAACGGTCCCGCGGATCAGGGCGTCGGACTGCCCGACCGGTGGCGCCATCACACGGGTGCGGGGCACGGGGGTCTCGAGTCCGGGCACCCGGATCGGACCCTCGACGGGAGGGGGCTCGTCCTCCAGCGGAACGTAGGGTGCGAGCTGGCGATCGCACCCGGTTTCTCCAGCGCTGATTCCGAGTACAGCAGCCAAAAGGGCCGCCACCTGACAGCGGATCCGCATCGATTCGCAAGGGTAAGGGGCGGCGGCTCCGTGTCAAAGCTACGAAGCAGACCGGGTGCAAGGCCGCCTATACTTCAGGGTAGGGTGCAGATCGACGACGCCTCGCTTGTCCCGTACGTGCGGTCGCTGGGACTCCTCCCGCCGGGCCGTCGCCTGGAGGTAGAGCCCGCGGGGGACGGAAACATCAACTACGTCCGGCGGATTCGCGCAGAGGGGGACGGCTCCGTCGTCCTAAAGCACGCGCGTCCCACGCTCGAGCGGTTCCCGGAGTACGAGGCCCCGACGGAGCGGTTGCTGTTCGAGCACGCCTACGGAGAGGTGGTGCAAGAGGTGGCGCCGGAAGAGGCCGACGTCCTTCCGCGCGTCCTCCACTTTGACGCGGAGGCTCGCGCACTCGTCCTCGAGGATCTCGGCGATGCGCCCCGTCTGGAGGAGGAGCTCCTGGCCGGCCGCGCTCCCGAAGCAGCGCTCGCGAGGATCGGACGCTTCCTGGGGCGGGTGCACTCGGCCACCCGCGCACGCGCAATCGATCTCGAGCAGCGGTTCCAAAACCTCGGGATGCGTGAGCTCCACGGCGAGCACATCTTTACTTTCCCGTTCGAGCCCAACGAGTTTCCGATCCCGACGGAGGTTCGCCACGAGGCGAGGCAGCTGCTCGAGCCCTCGCTGCGGGAGCGGATACGCGAGCTGCGCAAGCTCTACTACGAGAGCCGGCAGGCACTTGTCCACGCGGACGTGCAGCCGGCGAACATCCTGCTCGTGAACGGAGCCCCGAAGCTTCTTGACGCGGAGATCGCGCACGTGGGCGATCCGGCCTTCGACGTGGGCACGGTCCTCGCACACCTCCACCTCCATCTGGCGCGGCGCTCGAACGACCCCGCGCTGAGACGCGCAGAGCGCAGCCTGCTCGAGGAGTACCGCGCCGGGGGCGGGAGGGAGAAGGACCTCGGCCGTGCGTACGGGTACGCCGCGGTGGAGATGCTTCGGCGGACCATCGGAGCCGCGCGCGTGCGCGCAGTCGAGGATCCGTCTGCCGCAGTTGCCGCGCTTCGGCATGCGGCTAGCCTTCTCGGCCGATGATCGCACTGCGTCTCTTTATCTTGGGAGCGTGGGGCGGAGTCCTGCTCGCCTTCGCACTCACAGTCTGGTCCGCCTTCGGGGCTCTGCCCGGCGCCGCCCTCGCCGCCGAGCTCGTCGGCGAGACTCTCCCCAGGATCGACCTCGTCGGCGTCATCCTCGCAATCGTGGCGATTCTGCTGGGCCTCCGGAGACACCCGACGGCACCGCGCGCAAGAGGGTTCTGGCTCCGCGCTCTACTCCCCCTCGCCGGAGCCGGTTGCCACACCGCCTCCCTGCTGTGGGTCTCACCGGCGATCCACGCTCTGCGGGAGGCGGCGGGTGGCTCGATCCTCGGTTTGGCCGCGGGCAATCCCTTGCTCGAGGAGTTTGCACGACTCCACTTCCTGTCCACGAGCCTCTACGTGGCCTCTGTTGCGGTCGTGGTTCTCACGGCACTCTGGGATATCGTCGCCGCGCCGCGGCTGAGATGAATATCAGTCTAAGTGAAAAAACTTGCATTTTCGATGGGTTTCCCCCTCGTTTTTTCCTTGGCGTCCCCCCCAGCTTGCGTTACACTCCGCCTCCCGCAGCCCTGGCTGAGTTCACTGGAGGCGGTTCGACGATGGGAATCGACATCAAGCTCACGGTTCGGCTGTCGCTGGATGAGTCGGAACTCGAGGACGCGCTTGCAGAGTACGATGAGGTCACCGTCTCTGAAATGATCCGGCAGGTGCTCGATAAGGCCATCGCGCTCGACAAGGTCGAGGCGGAGGTCCTCGAGGGACCCAACACCCTCGAAGAGTACGACGAGGTTCGCGGCAGCTCGCAGGCGAACCGCTAGCCCATTCCGGAGTCTTTCCGCACTTCCCCTGCGGGGCCCAGCCCGGTTTGGGGAGAGTTCGTGTGCAGGGCGGAAAAGAGCTCGAGCTGAACGGCCTGCGGCTTGCGCAGCTCGGGCGGGGGCGGGACCTCGCGGAGCGGTGGCGGCATCCCCGGTCGGTAGATTCCGTGCTGACGGGCATAGTCGAGAAGCCGGAAGTAGAACGCCCGGAAGCGCGGCCCGTGATGGAAGTACCGAAGGTGGGCGAGCTCGTGGCAGAGGGTATCGACCAGGCTCGAGTACTTGAGAGGACGACCGGTGCGCGCGTGACGCAGCCGGATCCGAATCTCGCCGTCCGAGTAGCAGACGCCGTAGCGGCGTCGAACGTTGGGACGTTCTGCGTCAAGGCTTCTCAGCGGAAGTCCGAACACGTGCACCAGCACGGCCGCGTCGCGCTTCAGCCGAGTGAGCACCGCCTCTTGCTCGCGTCTCTCTACTTTGGTCAAACCGCTCACCCGGGGGGCCGTTCCAATATACCCTGACCACCGCGGGGTGCGATCCCGCCCGCGGGTCCGGAACGGGGAATCGGGTCCACTCTCCGTCTGTGAGGCCGATAAAACGGTCAACCGTAAATCGTAGAACTGTTGCGGAATCGCGCGATCCATCGCGTATACCGATGATCACCCCACACACACCTGTGCCGGTTCGCTGTGGACTGCCTGTGGATAGACTCCGCGTATCTGTGGACGGCGGGGCACCCTGACCGGGTACCCCACGGAATCTTCAGGGCTTCGATCCCGACGGGGAATCGCCCCGCCACCTGCGTCGTGCTGCCTCAGAACCCGCAGGCGAAAGCACGATCGGCCGGAACCGACCTTGCCCCGCATACGGCCCTGTGCGAGCATCCGCCCCCGCTTGCAATTGGACTAGATCGAGCGATACCGGGGGGAAATCGCGAAATATGACTGGGGGGTGGGAGGCCGTCCGCGAGGCGGTGCGGCCTCGGGTGGGCTCGTCCGCGTTCGACGCCTGGTTCCGGGAACTTGAGGGGCAGCTCGAGCAAAACGTGCTGGTGCTTCGGTGTCCGAACCGGTTCACCCGGGACTGGATCCGAGCCCGGTACGGACGCCTGATTACCGAGGTCTGTTCGTCTATCGAGCGGGTCGAGTATCAGGTGGACCCGAAACTCGGCGGTCGGGCCGACAAGCCAGCGCGCGCACGGCACACGCCCACCGCACCGCCTCGCTCTGCCCCCACCGACACCACGTTCGACACGTTCGTCGCGGGACCGAGCAACGCGCTTGCGCTGGAGGCCGCACGGGCCGTCGCGCGCGGACAGGCGGGGCCCTGCAGCCCGTTGGCTCTGGCCGGTCCCTCAGGGGTCGGAAAGACGCATCTGTGCCGCGCCATCCAGGAAACCGTCGACGAACCGATTCTCTACCGCTCGGCCGACGAGTTCACGTCGGAGGTCACCCGTGCCATGCGCACGGGTCAGATGGAGACGATCCGTCATCGGTATCGCCGTTCGCTGAACGTCTTGATTCTCGAAGACGTGCAGTTTCTCGCGGGCAAGAAGGCAACGCAGATCGAATTCTTTCACACGCTGGACCATCTGCTCTCGGAGGGTAAGCGAGTGATCGTCTCGGCCGATCGTCTGCCTCACGAGATCGAGGGTCTGCACGAGGGCGTTCGTTCACGGATAGCGTCCGGGCTCGTCGCCTACATCGGCCCGCCCGAGCTCGAGACCCGCCGGGCGATTCTCCGAGAGAAGGTGGCGTCGGGCGGTTTTCGACTGGACGACGAATGCCTGGAGATTCTCGCGACACGCCCGGTCGACAGCGTCCGCGATCTACTCGCCGGCCTGAACCAGGTGGTGGCGCGCGCCTCGCTTCTGCGGGCGCGGCCCAGCCCGGAGCTGGTTCACGCAGCGCTCAAGGCCGTCGACGTGCCGGGTCGTCGCCACTCCGTCGACGAGGTCGCCGCGATGGTCGCCCGCGCCTACTCCATGACGCCGGTCGATCTCCGGAGCCGCAGCCGCAGGCGTCGCATCGTGCGCCCCCGTCAGCTGGCGATGTATCTGTGTCGGCGCTACACCGATGCCTCGCTCCTCGAGATCGGACAGCTCTTCCTTCGAGACAACTCGAGCGTGCGTTACGCGATCGAGGCGGTTGAGCGACGCATTCTCGAGCAGCCGCAGATGCGCTACGAACTCGAGTCGCTGACGGCGCGGCTCAGCCCGCTTCGCCCGAGCCGTACTGTCGTCGGTAGTACTCCCGGTATTCGCCCGACTTGATCGGCTCCCACCAGTCGCGCTTCTCCTGATACCAGCGGATCGTGCGCTCGAGCCCGACCTCCAGGTCAACGGTGGGCTCCCAGCCCAGAGCCCGAATCTTCTGGCAGTCGACCGCGTAGCGCTGGTCGTGGCCCGGACGCAGCCCTTCGACGGGACGGATGAGCGATTCAGGCTTGCCGAGCGCCCGAAGGATCAACCGCGTAACCTCAGCGTTCGTGACCTCGGGCTGCTGGTTCGCTCCGACGTTGTAGACCTCCCCGGACCGTCCTTCGTGCAGTAGGAGGAGTAGCGCGCGGCAGTGATCCTCCACGAAGAGCCAGTCACGCACCTGAGTTCCGCCATCGTAGAGGGGGAGCGGCTCGTCCTCCATCGCATTGGTGACAAACAACGGAACGACCTTCTCGGGATACTGATAGGGCCCGTAGTTGTTCGTGCAGCGTGACACCATCACATCGGTGCCGAACGTCCGGTAGAAAGAGAGCGCCTGCTCGTCGCCGCCGGCTTTGGAGGCCGCGTAGGGACTCGTCGGCCGGGGAAGCGCAGACTCGTCTGCGTAGACGCCGAGGGGGATGTCACCGTACACCTCATCGGTTCCCACCTGGAGGAAGCGTGCCCGGCTGTTCGTTCCGCGGACCGCATCCAGCAGGACGTACGTGCCGAAGACGTTCGTCCGGATGAAATCGCCCGCCGACTCTTTGGTGGAGCGGTCGACGTGGGTCTCCGCGGCGAAGTTGACGATCCAGTCCGCATCACCGACCAACTCCTCCGCCTGAACCGGATCGCGGATGTCCCCGTGCACGAACCGGTACCGAGGGGAGTCGGCGATCTCCTCGAGATTTCGAGGATTCCCGGCGTATGTGAGCAGATCGAGGTTGATGACCGCGGAGTCCGGCTCCTCCGCGAGGAGGAGGTGGATGAAGTTAGATCCGATGAACCCGCACCCCCCGGTCACGAGAACCCGACGCATGCGCCCGTGCTCCTCAGGCGCCCCCCGCGCCGCCGCGAGCCGAACGCCTACCGCTCGCTAGTATCCGGAACCGAGCGAGACGTGCCAGGTCCGCGCGGCGGGGGCGACCGGGACTGCGTCCCGCCCGGGCTGCCCCGTAGTCTGCTCCCGCCGACCGTAGGTCGTCGTGCGTTCGTACGGGATGCGCCCCAGCTCCCGGATCAACCGCTCGATCTCCTCGACCGGCAGGTTGTCCCCGTGCTCGGACCCCGCCGCCTTGCTGATCGACTCCTCCATCAGCGTTCCACCGAAGTCGTTCGCACCCGACAGCAGACCCAGCTGAGCAAGCTTGGGCCCCATCTTGACCCAGGAGACCTGGACGTTGCGGATCCAGGGCCGCAGGAAGAGACGCGCGACGGCGACCATCCGGAGGTCCTCCGCCATGGAGGCTCCGGGCCGCGATCCCTGCTCGGTGTAGAGCTTCGTGTTCGGATGGATAAAGCCGAGCGGCACGAGCTCCGTGAAGCCGCCCGTGTCCTTCTGGATGCTGCGCAGGAGATCGAGGTGGGCGGCCAGGTGGTACTCGGTCTCGAGGTGCCCGTACATCACGGTCGAGCTCGATCGGAGACCCACGGCGTGCGCGGTCGTGACGATCTCGACCCATCGGTCGGTCATGAGCTTCCGGGGCGAGAGGATCTTGCGGATCTCGTCGTCCAGGATTTCCGCTGCCGTACCCGGGATCGTTCCGAGCCCCGCCTCCTTCAGCATCGCGAGATAGTCGCGGAGGCTCATGCCGCCCGACTTCTGGTGTCCGAAGTGGATCTCCTCGGGGGAGAACGCGTGAATGTCTATGTCCGGGAACTCCTTCTTGATCGCGCAGATGATCTCCCGGTACCAGAAGCCGTCCTTGTTGGGATGGATCCCTCCCTGAATACAGACCTCGGAGGCGCCCTTCTCCCAGGCGTCCCTGGTTTGCTCGAGGATATGGTCGAGTCCGCGGTCGTAGGCGTCCTCATCGTGCTTGTGCCGCGAGAACCCGCAAAACGAGCACCCCACGTAGCAGATGTTCGTGAAGTTGATGTTGCGGTTGAACACGTAGGAGACCTCGTTTCCCACGTCCTCGTCCCGCGCGAGATCGGCCACCATGCACAGCACCTGCAGATCCCGGCCCTGCGCCCGAAGCAGGGTCCTGGCGTCCTCGCGGCTGAGTTCCCGTCCCTCGAGCGCCGCCTCGAGCGCCGCCCGCACTCGGTGGGTCGTTCCACGCAGGACCCGCTCGGCCAGGTCGACTCCCGTCGAGCTCATCTCACTCTCTCCTCCCCAACCGCACGCGTCTGCGGATAGCCGGCCTCATCGGAGACCTCACGGAGTCTAGCGAGCATCCCGGGATCGAAGAACTCGGGACGCCCCCGCACGAACTCGGGATAAACACAGAGGCGTTCGCGGAGTCGGTAGCCCGCCGTCTCGGTTCGACGCCGGAGGTCGGCCAGCTCCGGCCAGGGAGCCTCCGGGTTGATGTAGTCGATGGTCACGGGTGAGACCCCACCCCAGTCGTTGAGTCCCGAGCGTACGAGAAGCTCCAGCGACGTCGGCGACAGGTTCGGCGGGGCCTGGATGTTCATCTGCTGACCGAGCAGCAGTCGCGCGAGCGCCACCGTAGCAGCCATCACCTCGTCGGTGGGAATCGGGCGATGCGCCGCCGGAGTGCCGGGCTTGGGGTGGAAGTTCTGAACGATCACCTCCTGGATGTGTCCGTGATCCCGGTGGAGGTTGCAGATCGCCAGGAGCGTGTCGACGCGTTCATCCGGCGTCTCGCCGATGCCGATCAGGATTCCGCTCGTAAACGGGATCCGGAGCTCGCCGGCCTCGCGCGTCATCCGGAGACGGACCTCGGGCTCCTTGTCGGGGGCGTAGTAATGAGCCTCCCCTCGCTCGCGAAGCCGCGGACTCGTGGTCTCGAGCATGAGCCCCATACTCGCGTTCCACGGGCGAAGCCGTTGCATCTCCTCCCTCGAGAGGATGCCCGCGTTGGTGTGGGGAAACATGCCTTCCTCGAACGCCACGCGACACGAATCGACGAGATACTCTGCGGTCGAGCGGTAGCCCGCCCTATCGAGCGCGTCGCGATAATCACGGTAGGCGATCTCGGGCTTGTCTCCGAGGCAGAAGAGCGCCTCCCGACACCCGGCGCGCAGACCCGCTCGAACCGCGGACCGCACCTCATCGAGCGTCCAGGTCTTCGCCTCCGCGGAGCGCGGATCCTTCGCGAAGCCACAGTAAGAGCAGCGGTTCCGACAGAGATTGGTGAGGGGGATGAAGACGTTCTTCGAGACGGTGATCTCGCGCCCGTGACCGCGGACCCCGAGCTCGTTCGCCGCCTCGAGCAGCGGCTCGAGGATGGACCGGTCCCCCCGCTCCACGCGCTGGGCGATCGCCGCACTCGTGGCTCGATCGAGCGGCTCGGCATCCACGGCTTTGCGAATGCGCTCGAGAAGCTCTGCCCGGGTTGCAGGGCGAGCTGCAGGGGGGGGTGCCATCATCTCGTCCCCGACGAAATCAGGATGAGAATCCTAGCACACCCGGGGGGCCGCAGACCCCGCGTTAGCTCGGACTGCTCATCGGGGTAGACTCCTCCCGTGGCCGACCGAAGTGAGGCGGTGCTCGTGACCCTTGCGTTCGTCCGTGCCGGGGAACACGTACTCCTGATCCGGGTCTCTCCCGATAAAGACAAGTTCGCGGGACTGTGGAACGGGCTCGGGGGACACGTCCGTCCGGGAGAGGACATCCGCGAGGCGGCACGACGCGAGATCCGCGAGGAGACCGGGCTCGAGCCGCGTGAGCTACGGCTTCGCGGGGTCGTGCACGAGTCTGGACTGCTGGGCAGATCGCACGTTCTGTTTCTCTTCACGGCGCGTGCTCACAAGGGGGAGGTAAGTACGACCCGGCAGGTGACACACGAAGGAGAGCTGGCCTGGTTTCGCCCGGACGAAATTCCCTGGGACCGGGTTGTCCCCGATCTCCGTGCACTCCTTCCGAGGCTCCTGAAGGGCGACGAGATCCTATTCGCCGTGCAGGAGTTCGACGGTACCGACCGACCGGTCCGCCTCTGCGTGAGTTCCTAGGGTGGTTGTACGTCGCGTTGCTCGGCAAGGGATGAGCGACGACGACCGAACTCTTCAACGCTGGGACGGGCGAACGCCAGGCGCTGGCGCATGGCGCGTACGGCTTCGGGGTTCGAATCGATCAGGATGAAGCCGCGATCGAGGCGCGCGGCGGCTTCTCCCAGGGTGCCGCTCCCCGCAAAGAAGTCGAGGACGAGCTCCCCCGGGTTCGAGTGGACGCGCACGATCCTCTTGAGGATCACGAGGGGCTTCTGCGTCGGGTAACCCGTCCGCTCGTGACCCCGGGTCGGCACGACCGTCTGCCACCAGACATCGGTCAGGGTCTTCCCTCTCTTCGCCTTCTCCGGCGTCACGAGCTGGGGCGCGAGATAGGGGACGCGCTCCACCGCGTCGTAGTGGAACGTGTACGCGCTTGGATCCTTCACGTACCAGAGGATGTTGTCGTGCTTCGCGGGCCAGCGTCGGCGGGTCCGGCCGCCGTAATCGTAGGCCCAGATGATCTCGTTCACGAAACACGCTCGCCCGAAGATCCTATCGAGTAGAACCTTGCAGTAGTGGACCTCCCGGTAATCGAGGTGCACGAACATCGAGCCTTGCGGCGAGAGAATCCGGTGCGCTTCGTGGAGGCGCGGCTCGAGAAAGCCCAGAAAATCGTCGAACCGGTCGTCGAACGATCCCGTTCCGAGGACGCTCGTCCGATAGCGGCGGCCGTGAAAGCCCTCTCGGTCTCCCGCGACGTCATCGCGCGTCACCTGGATCCGCGTGTGTCGTTGCTCGCGGTGTGTGTTGAAGGGGGGATCGATGTAGATCAGGTCGACCGACTCCTTCTCGATGGTCGGCAGGACCTCGAGGTTGTCCGCAAGAATGATCCTCCGGACCGTCACACGCCCTCCCCTCCGTGCGTCTTTTCGCTCCCGCGCAGCACGCCCACGCCCGTACACCCGAGGATAGCCGTCAGGACAGGATGCGCGCCTCTATTGCCGGTGGAAAGAGGGAGAGCCCGGCGTGACAGAAGCGGAGGATCACGGAGAGGTTCTTTCGTGCGCCCCGATCTCCCCCGAAAAGGGGCCGGGACTCCTCCAGGTTTTCGAGCAGTCGACGGCCCATGGCCCCGGGCCCCGAGGGGCGATCCCCCGCCGGACCCCGACCCGCGCGGGGCTCCTCCACCGCGCCGCGCGGGCTCCCCGCGCGCGGACTCCCCCCGCGCTGACTCCCCCCGCGCTGACTCCCCCCGGGCAGGCTCCCCGGGTAAGCGCCTGCATCGAGCAAGTCGGGCAGCCAGGCGGGGCGCGTCACCGCTCTTGCGACACGGCGTCGCTCTCGCGGGGCTTCATCGCTATCCTCGCCCCGACCGTGATTC
>DAOUZG010000203.1 GCA_030665705.1 Deltaproteobacteria bacterium
CGGGTCTAGCCCGGGACCCGGAAAGGGGGAGCTGTGGGCAGTGGAGAGAACTGGCTGTGGTGGCGGGATGGGGTCCTCTACCAGATCTACCCCCGCTCGTTCATGGACGCGAACGGGGATGGAGTCGGCGACCTCGAGGGAATCCGACGGCGGCTCGGGCATCTCGTCTCGCTGGGGGTGGATGGGGTCTGGCTCTCTCCCGTCTTTCCCTCCCCCATGAAGGACTTCGGCTATGACGTGGCCGACTACTGCGACATCGATCCCCTCTTCGGGACCCTCGGAGACTTCGACCGGCTGGTCGGCGAGGCGCGTGACGAGGGTCTGCGGATGATCCTGGACTGGGTTCCGGCTCATACCTCGGACGAACATCCCTGGTTTCTCGACTCCCGCAGCAGCCGCACCAGCCCTCGTAAGGACTGGTATTTCTGGCGGGATCCCGGGCGCGGCGGCGTTCCCCCCAACAACTGGTCGAGCGCCTTCGGCGGACCTGCTTGGGAATGGGATGAGGCGACGGAGCAGTACTACCTGCACTCCCACCTGAAGGAGCAGCCGGATCTGAACTGGCGGAATCCCGAGCTGGTGCGTGCGATGCACGACACGTTGCGGTTCTGGCTCGAGCGCGGTGTGGGGGGCTTTCGGATCGACGTGATCCACAGGATGTTGAAGGATCCCGGTCTCCGCGATAACCCCGAAATTCCCGGCGTGTCGGGTCCCGGGGGGCAAAAGCACATCCACGACGAGAACCACCCCGACGTGCACGCGGCCCTTCGCGGGATCCGCACGCTTCTCGACGGTTATGACGAGCGCATGGCCGTCGGAGAGGTCTACATCTTCGATCCGGCCGAGGTCGCGAAGTACTACGGAAAGGGGGACGAGCTGCACCTCGCGTTCAACTTCTGCTTCCTGCGATCCAGGTGGGACGCAGCGGCCTTCCGACACGAGGTCGAGCGTTTCGAAGCGGTGGTTCCGGAGGAGGGCTGGCCGACCCTCGTACTTTCCAACCACGACGTACCGCGGCACGCCTCGCGGTACGACCACCCGGAGTGGGGCGAGAGCCGGGCACGCGTCGCCGCGATGATGCTTCTCACACTGCGCGGAACCCCGTTCCTCTACTACGGAGAGGAGATTGGGATGCGCAACACCCCGATTCCCGAAGATCGGGTGAAGGACCCGATTGCTCGAACCCTCCACCCCGCCGTCGGCCGCGACCCCGAGCGGACGCCGATGCAATGGGAGCCAGACCCGAGCGCCGGCTTCACGGACGGAGAGCCGTGGCTTCCGATCGGGCCCGATGCCGTACGCCGCAACGTCGCTCTCCAGGAGCGGGATCGGACGTCGTTGCTCTGGCTCTATCGCGAGCTCATCGCCCTGCGTCGTCGGACTCCCGCGCTCCATCGGGGGCGCTACGAGACGATCGACTCCGCCGACGGCGTCTTTGCCTACGAACGGCGGTCGGGGGAGAGCGTCGCCCGGGTGGCCCTGAACTTTTCCGAGGAGCCACGTGAGGCCGATCTCGGTCCGGGAGGAGTCATGGCGGGGCTCCGCACTCACCGGGGAACGCCGCTGCCGGAGCGTTGCGGGCGGGTTCTGCTCGGACCGTCGGAGGGGATCGTTCTCGCCCTCGTCTGAGGACCGATCGGCTAAGATGGTCGGCGAGGGGTGTGAGTCTCTCGCAAGCCAGCTTTGAGGGGGTACAACCCGTGACCGAACCAGCCGTGCTGTACGAGACGAAGGACTTCGTTGCACAGATCACCCTGAACCGCCCCGAAAACCGAAACAGCATGACCGAGGAGGTGCTGACCGGGTTTCGCGAAGCGATCGGGCGCGTGAAGGAGGATCCGGAGCTCCGTTGCGTCATCATCACCGGGCGGGGCAAGAGCTTCTGCGCGGGGGCGGACTTCCGGAGTCAGGTTCAGCGCAGCGACCAGGAGCGCCGCTGGCTACCGAACGAGCGCTCCTTTGCGATGTACGCCCCGTTCCTCGCGCTGCTCGACGTGGAGGTTCCGACGATTGCGGCGATGAACGGCCACGCGATCGGGGGAGGGCTCGGCCTCGCGATCGTCTGTGACCTGCGTGTGGCGAATCGCGACGCGAAGTACGGCGCCAACTTCGTCCGGCTCGGGTTCCACCCCGGGATGGCGACCACCTACATCCTCCCCCGCCTGATGGGCGCGCCCCGGGCGATCGAGCTGCTGCTCACCGGAAGGCTGATTTCCGGCGAGGAGGCTGCGAATTTCGGGCTCGCCCACTACGCGGTCGAGCCGAATGAGGTGCTCGAGAGGTCCTGGGAACTCGCGCGGGAGGTTGCGAGCGCGGCGCCGGTCGCGGTTCGCCTGACAAAGCGCTCCATCTATCGCGCACTTGCGTGGGATCCGACCGCCGCAGCGGAGCTCGAGGCGCACGCCCAGTCCCGGACGCTCGAAATGCAGGACGCGCAGGAAGGGATCCGCGCCCTGCTCGAGAAGCGGAGCCCGGAGTTTCGCGGTGAGTGAGCGCCGCGGCGCGAGAGCCTAACACCGAGCGGTGACAGAACCCAACAAGCACAAGAGCGCCCGGCCCGCGTCGCGGGTGCCGGAGGGGCGAACGGAGCGCGTCGTTCGTCTCGGCTCTATGTTGGCGGGGATTGCCGGAGACGCAGCGTACGAGGCCCTGCGCCGCGCTGCCCGGCGATCGGAGGAGACGGGCAGCGTCGTCTTCTCCCCCGCAACCGCCCGCCGTCTGACGGAAACGCTCGCCGACCTGCGGGGAGCGGCGATGAAGCTCGGACAGATGTTGTCGCTGCAGGGGGAGGACCTGCTTCCCCCCGAGTTCGCGGCGGCGCTTGCCACCCTTCGAAGCCAGGCTCACTTTATGCCTGAGCCTCAGGTGCGTCAGGTCCTGGAGCGCGAACTGGGACCCGACTGGCGTTCCCGTTTTCGCGAGTTCGACTTCGAGGCCATCGCGGCTGCCTCGATCGGCCAGGTCCATGCGGCCGTCGCCGCCGACGGGCGGGACCTGGCCCTCAAGGTCCAATACCCGGGGGTCGCGCGCAGCATCTCGAGCGACGTCGATAACCTCGGCGTGGTGCTGCGCCTCGCTCGGATCCTTCCGGTCGATCTGGAGATCCAGCCGATTCTGGAAGAGATCAAGCGCGAGCTTCACCGGGAGGCGGACTACCGTCGGGAGGCTGACAACACCGAGCGCTACGCGAGGCTGGTGGCCGACGACCCCTCCGTGCTCGTACCGCGCGTGCACCGAGACCTGTCGACCCGCCGCGTGCTGGCGATGGACCGCGTTCACGCGAGGCCCATCGAGGACCTCCGCTCGCCCGAGCACCCGCGTGAGCGTCGGGACCGTGTGGGCGAGCGACTCATCTCCCTGGTCGTCCGGGAGCTGTTCTCCTTCCGTTTCATGCAGACCGATCCCAACTTTGCGAACTACCTCTTCGACCCGCAGCAGGAGCGGGTCGCGTTGCTCGATTTCGGATCGGTGCGCCGGTTCACGAGACGGTTCACCGAGATCTACCGCCGCTTCATCGTGGCGTCCGTGGAGCAAGACACGCCGACCCTCTTCGACGCGGCGCGGGAGCTCGGATTCCTGCGGGGGGACGAGTCCGGGGCTGACCTCGAGATGTTCTCGCGGCTCTGCGCCCTGGCTACCGAGCCGCTCCGCTTCCGGGGCTGCTACGACTTCCCCGAGTCCGACCTGGCGTCCCGTGCGCGGGAGGCGGGTCTCGAGGCGCTCTATCACCACCGCCTTCCCCAGCCCCCGCCGGAGACGATCTTTCTTCACCGCAAGCTCGGAGGGAGCTTTCTGCTCCTCGGGCACATCGGCGCGCGCGTGGACTGCCACACCGTCTACGAGGAGTTCGTCCGCGACGGAGCGGAGGGCGTATAGCCCTACGGCCCTAGCCCGGGACAGGACACTAGAACCCCTCTCAAAAACCCACTCCCGTCGCCAGGTCGCGGGGGGGGGGGGGTGTGTGGCGTGGGGGGGGAGGGGAAATACTTGGGTATGGCGGCAGGGCGGACGCCCGATGAAGGGGGGCCCCCCCGGGCCCGGGAGGGGGAGGGGGGGGCGGTA
>DAOUZG010000337.1 GCA_030665705.1 Deltaproteobacteria bacterium
CGGAACGTCGTAGTGGCGCCGCCCAGACGAGCTCCGGTCTCTCCATCGCAAGGCCAGGCGGTCAACCCGCTCCATGATCCGGCAGCCGAGCGACCCGAAATTCGCAACCGCGAATACGACGCGTCCCTCCGGGCGCGTGACGCGCGCGGCCTCGGCAATGCAGGCCTCGGGGTCATCGAAGTGGTCGAGCGACCCTTTGCAGAACGCGCCGTCGAAGCTCGCCGTCCGGAACGGCAGTGCCTCCGACCAGGCGCGCACCCAGAGGAGACACCCTCGTTGGGTGGCCGGGGCCGCCCCGGGCCGGGACCCGCTAAGGCCTGCCATCCGTGCGAGCTCGGTCATCCGTCGCGACGGCTCGGCACCGACGACGGAGGCGCCGCGCTGCGCGAGCCTCCGTCCGTCCTGACCGACCCCCGCCGCCACGTCGAGGAGCCATTGTTCCGCAGGAGCCCCGAACATCTCGAACGTCGCCTGCTCCATTCGTCGAAACAGGAACTCGGAGTCCACCGACGTCCCGGTGGGGATCACGTGAGTCATATCCCGGTCGAGATCGACGACGCGCACGTTCGAGGGCCCCTGCAATCTCGAAGCCAGCGCGGCGGTTCGACCGTCGTGCCCGTGGCTTCTCGCCGCAAGGGGCATACCACGCGTGGGGCTCCAAAGAAAGCCCGACAACCGCAATCCGGTGGGCTAGCCAGGCGAGAGATCGGGGCTAGCTGAGACCGTGTTCACGGAGCTTGCGGTAGAGCGTGCTCCGTCCGACGCCGAGGAACTCGGCAGCCCGCCGAACAGAGCCGTCGGCACGGCGAAGGACCTCCTCGAGGCAGGCGCGCTCGTAGGAGCGCAGCGAAAGGGGAATCCCTTCGGGCCGCGCCCCCTGCGGGGTATCAGCCGGCTGCCGTCCCATCGCGAGGTCCTGGAGTGTGAGATACGGTCCGTGCGAGAGCGCGACGGCGGCCTCGATCCGGTTCTCGAGCTCCCGCACGTTCCCGGGCCAGGGGTGACAGAGCAGCGTCTCCAACGCGGCTGGCTCGAGCCCGGCAACGCCCTTGGTCCCCCCGTAGCGTTCGACGAAGTGGGCCACGAGTGCGGGAATATCCTCGGGGCGCTCGCGCAGCGGGGGGAGCTCGATCGAGATCACGCGAAGTCGATAGTAGAGGTCCGCGCGGAACCGGCCGACACCGACGTCCTCCTCGAGGTTGCGGTTGGTTGCTGCGACGAGACGAACGTCCACCGACACGGGCCGTGTGGAGCCGAGGGGGCGAACCTCACGCTCTTGGATGGCGCGCAGGAGTTTCGCCTGGACCGCCAGGGGGAGTTCGCCGACCTCGTCGAGAAACAGCGTCCCGCCGTTCGCGGCCCGGAACAGTCCAGACGAGGGCCGGCTGGCACCCGTAAAAGCGCCGCGCTCGTGGCCGAACAGCTCACTATCGACGATCCCTTCCGGAAGCGCCCCGCAGTCCACCGGCACGAAGGGACCCGCACCCCGGGGCGAGGTCTCGTGAATGGCTCGGGCCACGAGCTCCTTGCCCGTTCCGCTCTC
>DAOUZG010000250.1 GCA_030665705.1 Deltaproteobacteria bacterium
CCCACTCCCGTCGCCAGGTCACCCTGGCGGGCCGATCTCTGCGTTGCGCTCGCTCGGAATAACGACTGATATGCCTCGCTCGCGACGCCTTGATCTCGGCCCGCCAGAGCGGCCTGGCTCGGTCCGGGGTTTCTGAGATGAGTTCTAGCCAGGACGATCCTTCATGCGCGTGCTCGTCGGGCTCGGAAACCCAGGACGGCGCTACCGAGCCACCCCTCACAATGCGGGCTTCCGGATCTGCGACCGGTTCGCGGAGCAGAACCACCTCGGAGAGCCGGCCCACAAGTTCCAGGGTGCATTCTGGAGAGACCGGCTCCGGGGCGAGGACGTCGGCGTGCTGAAGCCCGAGACCTACATGAACGTCTCGGGAGACGCCGTGGCGGAAGCGGTGCGTTATCTCCCGGTTGAGCCGAGCGACCTGATCGTCGTCTTCGACGATATGGATCTGCCCCTCGGACGGCTCCGAATCCGCCCACGCGGTGGCTCCGGAGGACACCGGGGGTTGCAGTCGATCATCGATAGTCTCGGCACGAAGGATTTTGCGAGGCTGCGCCTCGGCGTCGGACGGCCCCCGTCCGGCTGGAAGCCGACGGGCTATCTGCTCGGGAAGCTAGGGAAGGAGTCGCGTCAGCGGCTCGACGAGGCGGTGGAGCGCGCGGTGGAAGCAGTCGAAACGCTGCTTTGGCGCGGGATTGAGGAGGCGATGAACCACTACAACCCATCGCCTCCGGATACTGGAGAGGAGAAGAAGGAATGAACGAGCTTCGACTGATTCTACTGTCCGTGATGGGCACCGGTGTTCTGGCGCTCATCTACGCCTTCATCCGGGCGGCCCAGGTCAGGCGGGCAGAGACCGGCGACGAACGCATGGAGCAGATCAGCGGCTTCATTCGCGAGGGAGCCATGGCGTTCCTCCGTCGGGAGTACACCGCGATCAGCCTCTTCGTTGTGGTGGTTGCCGTGCTCCTGGCCGCCGCGAACTGGACGAGGGGGACCTCACTCGTGGCTGTCTCCTTCGTGGTGGGCGCGAGCTGCTCGGGACTCGCTGGCTTCTTCGGGATGCGAATAGCGACGCTTGCCAACGTGCGGGCCACCGCCGCCGCCCGAACCTCGATCGCCCGTGCACTCGGGGTCGCGTTTACGGGCGGCTCCGTCCTGGGGATGTGCGTCGTTGGTCTAGGCGTACTGGGGCTCTCCGTTCTGTTGCTCATCTACACCCACACGTTCGGCGTGACCGAGGCGATCATCCAGAACAAGGTTCTCGCGATCCTCGCCGGGTTCAGCCTCGGCGCGAGCTCGATCGCGCTCTTTGCCCGCGTGGGAGGCGGCATCTACACCAAGGCCGCCGACGTCGGAGCGGACCTCGTCGGGAAGGTCGAGGCCGGGATCCCCGAGGACGACCCCCGCAACCCGGCCGCCATCGCCGACGCGGTGGGTGACAACGTGGGTGATGTCGCGGGAATGGGCGCGGACCTTTTCGAGTCCTACGTCGGCGCCATCCTCGGAGGGATGATCCTCGGGATCCCGTTCGCCGTCTCAGTGGGCTCGACGGAGACGATCTCCTACGTGCTCCTCCCGCTCGTGCTTGCCGGCGTCGGGATCGTCGTTTCGATCCTCGCCACGCTGTTCGTCCGCACGAGCGAGGACGGAAACCCCCAGATGGCCCTGAACCTGGGCATCGGGTCCTCCGTCGTGATCATGACGCTGGTTGCCTACTTCGTGATCGACCGGGTCGTCGACCAGGCCGCCGGGGCCATCTTCGGTGCCATGTTGCTCGGTCTGTTCGCGGGTCTGTTCATCGCGTGGGTCACCGAGTACTACACGGCCATCACGCGCAAACCCGCCCAGGCGCTCGCCGCCCAGTCGTTGACCGGCGCGGCAACCACGATCATCGCCGGGCTCGCGCTCGGGATGCAGTCCACCACGATTCCAATCCTGATCCTGGCCGGTGCCATGGTCGGGGCCTTTCAACTTGCGGGGCTCTACGGGATCGCCATGGCGGGTCTGGGAATGCTCTGCACCGTCGGTGTTCAGCTCGCAGTCGATGCGTACGGTCCGATCGCGGACAACGCGGGCGGCATTGCCGAGATGAGCGGCCTTCCGCCGGAGGTCCGGGAGCGAACCGACAAGCTGGATGCGGTCGGGAACACCACTGCAGCCATCGGCAAGGGGTTCGCGATCGGGTCGGCGGCGCTGACGGCTCTGGCGCTCTTTTCCGCCTATCGAACCCAGGCTCAGCTCGATTCCCTCAACCTGCTCGATCCGCGCGTTCTGGCGGGGGTCTTCGTCGGGGGGATGATCCCGTTCCTCTTCAGCTCCATGGCGCTGAAGGCGGTAGGGGACGCGGCGGGCGAGATGATCGAAGAGGTCCGCCGGCAGTTCAAGGAGATTCCCGGTCTCATGGAGGGGACGGCAGACGCGGACTATGCCCGGTGCGTGGATATCTCCACTGCTGCGGCCATCCGGCGGATGATCCTCCCCGGTCTGCTCGCGATCTCGACCCCCGTGGTCTGCGGGTTCATCGGGCGAGACGTCCTCGGGGGGCTCCTCGTGGGCGTGACGGTCACCGGGGTGCTCCTGGCCCTGTTCATGGCCAACGCGGGCGGCGCCTGGGACAACGCGAAGAAGTTCATCGAGGCCGGCGCTCTGGGCGGAAAGGGATCGGAGCCGCACAAGGCCGCGGTGGTCGGGGATACGGTGGGAGACCCCTTCAAGGACACCGCGGGACCCTCGCTCAACATCCTGATCAAGCTGATGAGCGTGGTTTCGGTGGTGATCGCGCCGCTGCTGATCCCGTAGGCGGCGGTGCCTGGCCGAAGGAGAAGCCTGCGTTAGACTCAGACCCCCCGAGAGGGACGGCGACGGATCCTCGGTCCTTCCGCAGAGAGGGGCCCATAGGACCAGGAGGTACGCCGGTGCGCGAGTACGAGTTCGTTTACATCATCCAGCCAGACGCGACTCCGGAGCGCGAGAAGGAGATCCACTCCCGTCTGGACGAGGCGGTCGCCCGTTCGGAGGGGACGGTTCTGCTCCGGGACGACTGGGGCAAGCGGCGGCTCGCCTACGAGATCCGCAAGTTCCAGAAGGGCCACTACGTGGTCCTGAGCTTTCTCGGGCAGGGGGCCATTGTGAGCGAGCTGGAGCGAGTTCTCCGGCTCGACCCCGACATCCTCCGTTTCCTGACGGTCAAGGTGCAGGACGAGGTCAAGGACGTGGAGGCGCGGATCGTCCGAGCCCGTGAGGAGGAGGCGGAACACAC
>DAOUZG010000331.1 GCA_030665705.1 Deltaproteobacteria bacterium
CGCGAGATCGGCCTGCTCGTCGCCGTCGAGGTTGAGCGTCCGGATCCACACCGGCCCGACCACCGGCTTCTTGAAGATGCCGGTCGTGACGTTCTTGGCGACCCAGTCGACCTCGCGAGGTCTACCGACGTTGACGGAGACAACCTTCATTTCGGCGTTCTCCACAGGTCGCGGCGTTTCGCTTCGAGCTTGCCGCGTCCGTGGAATCACATATTACAGCTTCCCGTGCGGTCCCCCGGTCGCCCGCGCTCTTCTTCGCGCGCTACCCTGCCTCCATGGCACGTGAGCGGGGCGAGGGCGGGGAGCCCCAGTCGGGTGACCCCGATCAGGCGCTTTTCAAAGAGGCCATGTCCGGGGTCCGGCGCCTGGAGCAGGACCGGAGCGTCCCGCAGATCGTCTTCCGCACGCCGGTGCCCCACTCCGAACGGGAGCGGGAGGTTCTGCAGGAGCTTGATCGCCTGATCGAGGAGGAGTCTCCGCTTCCCCTCACCGAGACCGGCGAGTACATGGAGGGGGCCGTGCGCGGGCTCGACCCCCGTGTGGTTCGGCAGCTCCGGCGAGGGGAATTCACGCTCCAGGCCGAGCTCGATCTGCACGGCGTGGTCGCAGAGACCGCGCGGGGACTCGTGGAGCGCTTCATCGAGGAGTGTCACGCGCGGGGGCTGCGCTGCGTCCGGATCGTGCACGGGCGCGGTCGGAACTCCCCGGGAGGGGTGCCGGTCCTCAAAACACGCCTTCCAAGGTGGCTCGCGAGAGGCCCGGCCCGGCAGATCGTGCTGGCCTACACCAGCGCGCTTCCCCACGACGGCGGGGCGGGCGCGGCCTACGTCCTGCTCCGCTCGCGCCGAAGTCGCCGGGCCCGGCGCGACCCCCTATGATTCCAACGTGGCGTCGACCTTCGGAGAGCTTTTCCGCATCCACACCTGGGGCGAGTCACACGGGGGAGCCGTGGGAGTCGTCGTGGACGGGTGTCCCCCGCGAGTTCCTCTGGAGCTTGCGCACATCCAGGAGGAGCTCGACCGGCGGCGCCCGGGACAGAGCCGCCTGACGAGTCCCCGGCAGGAGGAGGATCGTGCGGAGATTCTCTCGGGGGTCTTCGAGGGCCAGACGTTAGGGACGCCCATCCTGATCCTCGTCCGTAACCAGGACGCACGGCCGGAGGCCTACGAGCACCTGAAGGACCTCTACCGCCCCTCCCACGCCGACTACACGTACGAGGCGAAGTACGGGATCCGGAACTGGCAGGGCGGCGGACGCGCAAGTGCTCGCGAGACGGTCGGACGCGTTGCGGCGGGGGCGGTGGCGCGCCAGATCCTACGGCAGAACGGGTTCGGCGAGATCACCGGCTTCGTCAGTCGGGTTCACACGATCGAGAGCAAGGTCGACCCCGCTTCGGTGACGCGGGCTCAGGTCGAGGCCAGTGCCACTCGCTGCCCTGACGCGCAGGCAGCCGAGGAGATTGCCCGGCGGATCGAGGAGGCGCGGCGAGACGGCGACTCCGTTGGCGGCGTCGTGACCTGTGTCGCACATGGGGTTCCCCCCGGACTCGGCGAGCCCGTCTTCGACAAGCTGGAGGCGGACCTGGCCAAGGGGATCCTGTCGGTTCCCGCCTGCAAGGGGTTCGAGATCGGCTCGGGCTTTTCGGGAAGCCGCCTAACCGGCAGCGAGCACAACGACCCCTTCTACTCCGAGGAGGGGAGGATCCGAACGCGCACCAACCGGTCGGGCGGGGTCCAGGGCGGGATCACGAACGGGGAGCCGGTCCTGATTCGTT
>DAOUZG010000290.1 GCA_030665705.1 Deltaproteobacteria bacterium
GCGGTGCTGCTCTTTACGACGCTTTTCCTGCTTTACGGACCCCTGGCGACGGTGGGCGACATGCTCCCCAGGCCGGGCCTGGACGGCGAGCCCGTTCGTGTTCTCGTGGCCCTCGAGTCGTTCCGGGTCACCCCGAGCAGCTCGGGCAAGGCGGAGGCGGCCTGGCTGAATCGCCTCGTGAGCCGTCTCGAGCGCTCCCAGGGGGCCTACCCGCCCGTGCGGGTGGTAGAGCGGTTCGTGCTCGAGCGGTCGGTGCTCGGCTACGGGACAGGGGAAGAGGACGAGAGGCGCCTACGGGGACTGGCGAAAACGGAGGAGGCGCGCTTCGTCGTCGTTGCCTCCCTGAGCCGCCTGGCAGACCGCCATAGCCTGGACGTCCGGCTGCTCCCCACGGATCGGGCGGCCCCGCTCGCGCATACGGTGTTCGAAGGCGAGGGGGTCGAGGGTCTGGCGTCCGCGGTCGATCGGGCGGCTGCCGCCGTCCGCACCTGGATTGCCAAACCCCCTCTCAAGCCCCCTGCCGTGGAGCTGCCAGCGCAGGGCGAAGCGATCGCCCGGCCGGCGGGTCCTGATGCAGAGGAGGATTCTGAGGAGGCGGTTCGCTCGGTGTCGGCCCCGCCCCCCTTTGAGGTGGAGCCCGCCCCGGAACCGGCGCCCGAGCCGCCCGTGACCCGTTCCGAGGAGGTGCGGGAGGACGGGTCGGACGACGCCGATTCGGAGACGTTTCGCCCCCGCAGCCCTCAGCCGCCCTCCGCTGGCCGACCCCTCGTGGTCGAAGTCCGCGTTGTCGGGAACCGCCGGATCGAGGCGGACGCAGTCCGGGGCCGGATCGCGACCCGCGTCGGTGAGCCGTACGACGCGGAGCGCGTCCGCGAGGATCTGCGGCGGGTGTTCGAGCTGGGGTTCTTCCGGGACGTTCAGGTGCTCGCCTCGGACCGACCCGACGGGAAAGTCGTCACCTTCGTCGTCGACGAGAATCCGATCATCCGGCGCGTAGCCGTGAGCGGCAACGACTCGCTCGGGAACGACGAGATCAAGGAGCAGCTCACGCTGACCGTCGGCTCGACCATCGACTACCCCCTCCTGCTCGAGAACCGGCGTCGCATCGAAGCCCTCTACCAGTCCAAGGGGTTCTACCTGGCGAGGGTCGAGACGTCCGTCGAGCCGATCTCGGACGACTCCGTCACCGTGACCTTCGAGGTCGTCGAAGGACGTAAGCTCCGTCTGGTCGAGATCCGTTTCCTGGGCAACGAGTATTTCAGCAGCCGGGATCTCGAGAGCGACCTGGACACGAAACGGTGGCGCTTCTATTCGCGGGTGACGCGCTACTTCGATCGCTCCGGCCTCTATTCAGAGCCGGTGTTCTACCAGGACCTCGACCGCGTCCGCCGCAAGTACATGGATGCGGGATTCATCGAGATCCGGATCAGCGAACCGGAGGTGACGCACGACAAAGAGGGTCTGCGCGTGACGGTGCGAATCGAGGAGGGGGAGCAGTTCGCGGTCGGCGAGGTGGATGTCATCGGGGATGACACGTTGGATCGCGCGCACCTGCAGGCGCTCGTGCAGATGAAGCCGGGCGATATCTTCGGCCGGTCCACGCTCACGGGGGATGTCGAGCGTCTGCGCAACCACTACGCGGACCGGGGCTTTTTCTTTGCTCGGGTCGAGCCCCGGACCCGGGTCGATCCGGCGACCCGCACGATCGACTGCACCTTCGAGGTGGAGAAGGGGGATCTCTACTTCGTGGACCGGATCGACGTGCGCGGAAACACGCGCACGCGCGACTCGGTGGTTCGTCGCGAGTTCGAGGTTTCCGAAGGAGCGCTCTTTTCCGCAACGGCGCTCGAGCGCAGCCGCGCGCGGGTCAGGCGGCTCGGCTTCTTCGAGGAGGTCTCCGTCGAGACCCGTCCGCTCGACGACCCGCACCAGGTGGCTGTGGACGTGGACGTGGTGGAGCGACCCACCGGGAGCTTCAGCTTCGGCGCCGGCTTCGGGTCCACCGACGGGTTTCTCGTCAACGCCTCGATCCGTCAGGAGAACCTGTTCGGGAGGGGCTACCAGCTGAACGCCAGCGGGGATCTGGGAACGCAGACCCAGAACGTGTACCTCCGGTTCACGAACCCCTACATCTTCGGCTCGGTCGCGAGTCTCTCGACCACCCTGTTCATGAGCGAGCGGGACTTCATCGACTTCGACCAGGAGGTGGTGGGGTTCGACTTCACGGTCGGCTATCCGCTCGACGAGGGGGAGACGCGCGCCTTCGGGGGGTACTCCTACACGAACCGCTCGATCAGCGGCGAGAGCGTTCAGGCGACGTCTATGGTGCAGCGGGAGGAGTTCCAGGACGATACAACCACGAGCATGCTGACCTTCTCGGCCCGCCGGGACACACGGGACGACGTGCGGTTTCCCAAGACCGGGCAGGTGACCGGCTTCGCCCTCGAGTTGGCAGGGCTCGGGGGGCTCACCCAGTTCCTCCGGATCGAGGGGCGCACGACCTGGTTCTTCCCGATGAAAGATTGGTTCGGGTTCGACTCGACCTTCATCGTGAACAGTCGGACCGGCTGGACAGTTCCCTTCAACAGCATCTCGGACTTCGACCTGCCGGGCTGTAGCTCCAGTCTGTGTGACGACTTCTACAGTGGCAATACGCCGCTTGGCCCCATTGACGCGTCGGAAGTCCAGCCCCTTACAAGCATCGACACGGACTTGAAGCTTCCCAT
>DAOUZG010000262.1 GCA_030665705.1 Deltaproteobacteria bacterium
CGCCGAGCTCCTAGTCGCCGAGCCTCTCGAGCAAGGCGAGCGATCGACGGGTGACCTGGTCGGCGCAGCCGGGATCGAACAGGCCCGACATCCGGTAGGGCACGGGCGCTTCCTCGACTTCGTAGCCCCCCTCGGAGTGGGCCTGCGCGGTGGGTAGGTAGCCAATACACCCATTCGTGTACGCCGCAAAGAGGGTGTGCGGGATGGGCGACTCCCGCTTGATCGTCTGGCCGATCTCGTTAAACGTCTCAGCGCCGTGGGCCAGAATGGCGCACTCGCCCAGGCGAAACGCCTGCACCTCGAGGGCGAGCTCCGGGTATCCGTTCTCCCCGATCCGGGATACGGTCTTCCAGGGGTAGCGCGCATTCAGGAGCCGATCGACGAGAAAGGTCGGCACGCCCGCCAGGCGTCTGGCGATCTGCTTGTAGTTGAGCTCCCTTCCGTTCGCGTCGAGACGAGGAACCGTGGGCAGCCAGATCCGTTCCCGGGCCGCTCGAAGGGGAGTGGCATTCAGGGGACTCATCCCGTTCATCAAGACGGGGAGGACGCTTCCCGCCGCCAGGCGACCGAGCCGGTCTATTGCTGCGAGGTCGTTGTTGCCCCATTCGTGGGCGGGGTTTAGATCGCCCGCAGCGCCCTGCAAGAACATGCACGGAGCACCGGTTGCGGCCTCTACCTCTCGCCGCATCACTCCCGGCCAGTCGGCCGACACGCCCCGGTTCCGCGGACCGAGCACCGTGCCGTGACAGGCGAAGTTCACGAGCGTCACCACGGGTCGTGCGGTCTCGCTTCGTAGCTCGAGAAGGTTGAGGGAACGGTCGACGGGCCCGTCCGGGTTTACTCCGAGCACGACCTTTCCGTCCGGCGTCTTCTCCCGGCGGTTCACCGCGATCTGTGCGTCGCCTCGGCCCGAGAATGCCGAGACCCTCTCCCGGGTCCGCTCCGCATCCCGGGTGACGTAGACGATCTTTTCCACGAGAGAGTCGATCACCCGGCGGCGCCTCCGGCGGCTCCGCCGGTCCGCATATGCAATGGGACCGGCGTGGGTATGCGAGCAACAGATCATCACGTTCTCACGTGTAAACGCCCCCTCGGTGGCGAGTTGCTCGTGGATCCGCTCGACAACGTGTTCGTTGAGGCAGAGCATGTCGAGCGTAACCAGGGCGAGGCGGGTCTCTCCGTCGTCGAGCACGAGAGCCGTTGCGCTCAGGTCGTCATGAATCGCGTTGCAGCCAGCGGTGCGGTCGGCGTAACCGATCAGGTAAGTGCCCGTGGGGGGGCTGATCGTCGTGCGGGCGACCCCGGCCTCGAGTCGGCTCATCAAACTCATCCCCTGAAGAGGGCGTTTCGCGCTTCGCTCATTCTACCTCCTCCGGGTCCCTCTTGGCGCATCATAGCGAGCGATGCACCCCGAAGCCGCACAGGCTATAGAATGGTTGGCCACCGGGGAGGAAGCGATGCCAGCGCGGGCGTTTGTGGGTGGGCGAATCGCGACGATGGATCCGTCGCTCAGGGATCCCGAGGTACTGATCATCAACAACGCACGGGTCGAAGCCGTCGGTCAGCGCGAGCTCCTCGACGCCTATCCGCATGCGGAGGTTCAGCCGCTGGGGGACCGCACGCTTCTGCCGGGGTTTATCGATGCACACAACCATCTCTCGGTCGCGGCTCTCCATCCCCGGTGGGCCGACCTGTCCGATGCGCGAACGCTCGAGCAGCTCGAGGAGGCACTTCAGGTACAGGCGAGAGCGGAGCCGGAGGCACCGTGGGTGCGGGGCGTCCTGTGGGACGAGTTGCAGAGCGACTTTCCGCTGACCCGTTACGAGCTCGATCGTCTCGGAATCGACCGGCCGATCATCGTTGTGCATTTCACCTACCATCAGTGCGTCGTGAGCTCGCCCGGCCTCGACGCGCTCGGGATCGGTCGGCAAACGCGCGATCCTGACGGTGGGGAGATCGCCCGGGGCTCCGACGGTGAGCCCACGGGGTTGCTCGTCGAGCGAGCCTGGAGTGAGGCGCAGGCCGCCTCCCTCGCCGGGTACGCCGATCCCGACCGCTGGGGGGATTGGATCGAGAAGCGGGCTCGCTTTCTCCTCGAGCAGGGGATCACGTGTGTTCACGACGCGGCCTGCAGTCCCGAGGCCGAGACGGTCTACCGGCGTCTGGCGAGCTCCGGCCGGCTTCCGATCAGCGTCCTTGCCATGCCGCACCCGCGGGCGTGGTTCTCGGCACCTCCTCGCGAGCGGCTCGAGGGCCCGGCCACCGGCGAAGGCGACGAGCGGTTTCGGATCGGGCCGATGAAGTTCTTCGCCGACGGCGGTGCGCATCCGGCTGTCGAGGTCGCTCTCGGGGAGCACCGCGTCACGCTGGGTCACCTCTTCCCCGATATGACGGATGCGATCGCGATGGCCGTTGATCGGGGTTTTCGAGTCGCCGTGCATGCAATGGGGAATCGCGGTGTCGAGTCGGCTCTGCGCGCCTTCGAGTGGGCAGCCCGGATCGCCCGAGACGCGGACCATCGCTTCAGGCTCGAGCATGCCACGCTCGCCACGCGCGACCAGATGAAACGCCTGGCGGCCTTGGGGGTGATCGGAGTCGTTCAGCCCGGCTTCCTGGAAGCGTTCGGCAGGTACCGAGAGGCGGGCCTGTTGCCCCCGATGGATGAGCTCACGCCGCTCGCGTTTCGGGACCTCGGCGAGGCGGGTCTGCTTCTGGCGGCGTCGTCGGACGACCCGTGCGGGCCGCTGCACCCCCTGCAGACCTCGTGCATCGGTGTGACGCGTTGCACCAGCTCCGGGTTTCCCCTCGAGCCAGAACAGGGACTCGACTACGAGGATTGGCTCTCCGCCTACACGTTCGGCGCGGCCTACGCCGGAGGGCAGGAGAGCGAGCGGGGCACGCTCACGCCCGGAAAACGCGCCGATCTCGTCGTCGTGGAGGGGAAGCTCGAGGCTGCGCGTGCGCCCCGGGTGGCCGAGACGTGGGTGGGCGGGGAGCTCGTCTACGCGGCGGAGGGCTCGCCGTCCGACGACCCCGCAACGTAGGAACCCTGAGCGCGGGGGTGCGCTAGCGACCGAACTCGAAGACTGTGGGCTCCGCCACCCTCACGTAGTCCTCGA
>DAOUZG010000219.1 GCA_030665705.1 Deltaproteobacteria bacterium
GTTGGCCTGGTCGCGATCATGACGACGCTGGGGAAGGTCGGTGTCTTGCTCGTCGTCGGACGCGGGGCGTTTCTACGACGCGTTGCCGCGACACTGGTCGTGATCGCCGCGGCCGGCGCCGCCGCCGTGATTTGGCTCTAGAACCCATCTCAAAAACCCACTCCCGTCGCCAGGTCGCCCTGGCGGGCCGATCTCTGCGTTGCGCTCGCTCGGAATAACAACTGATATGCCTCGCTCGCGACGCCTTGATCTCGGCTCGCCAGAGCGGCCTGGCTCGGTCCGGGGTTTCTGAGATGGGTTCTAGGCACTTGCGGCCAGTCGAGCTAGCGTCCCTCACCGCGTAGAACGCGTGCGTTCCCCCGCCTGAGCGTCACCTTCTCGGTGTCGAAGTACTCCATCAGGGGAACGGTGAACTTCCGCGTCTGCCCCACGAGGTCCTTGTACGCGGACGGATCGATCGAGCCGTGCTCCCGCAGGTGCGCGACCAGGCGGCGACGAAGATCGTCGATGGCTGTACGGCTGAAGAAGAACTCGGACGTGACCCGAACGAGCTCGCCCTCTCGCACGAGGTGCTCGAGAAGGGCCCTCAACTGGGAGACCTCGAGCTTGTTTTCTCTGGCGAGCGCATCCACGGTGGGAGGCGCGAGCCCCGCGTCCCCGAGCCGTTCCAGAAGGCGTCGTACCTGCTCCGGGTCCCCGGCCTGAGCGGTGTGACCAGGGCAGCGGTAGCCGGACGCCTCCGTCTCGAGATCCCCGTGCTTCGCTGCCGTCTCCAGAGCCGCCCGAATCACCTCCTCGGGGCACGGCGGACCCACATGGGCCGCCACCGGGGCAAGACCGACCCACGGCTCGAGGGGCCGCTCCCGGTGGTGAGCTTCGACCGCCTCGATCACGCGGCGTCGGACCTCTTCCAGGGCCTCCGGATCGATCCACCGGTCCGAGCCGACACGGACGCCGGGTATGCCCTCGATCGACCGCAAATCCCGGAGGAGATCCGGCTCGCGAATCCCACGGCCACCTGCGCGTCGGAGCCGCACTCCGAGCGCTGCGGATCCGTCTCCACCGGCCAGTATCTCGAGCTCCGGTAGGCGGGATTTTCGCGAGCGTCGGCTCCGCGGGGGGGCGACGTCGAGCACGCGCCCGCCCCCCACGGTCCAGCCTCCCTCCGAGGTTCGCGCGTAACCGCGCAGGATGAAACGGTCCCCCTCGACGACCACGACGGGTGCGGCAAAGCGAAGCTCCGCGAACGCCCGGTCGCCCGGCTCGAGGCGTTGCCGATCGAAGAAGCGCACGCGGGCCGCCCGTTCCGCGGTTCCGACGTGCACCGTGAGCACGCCTGCGTTGCGGAGCCGCGGCGCTGCGGGCAGCAGGCTCAGCTCCACGTCGATGTGCGGCCTGGGCGCCACGCGTCCCGGTGTCGCGACGACGCTGCCCCGGGGGACCTCCTGGACTTCCAGCCCGTGGAGGTTCACCGCGCACCGCGAGCCGGGAAGCACGCGCTTGGTCGACTCGCCGTGCACCTGGAGCCCCCGGATACGCGTCGAGAGAGGGGCAGGCTCCCCCTCGGGAAAGAGCTCGACGGGCGCTCCCTCCTCGAACGGGCCGCCCCGCAGGGTCCCGGTCACCACCGTTCCGAATCCGCGCATCGTAAAGACGCGGTCCACCGGCAGCCACGCCGGACCGTCCCGGAGCGTGCGGGGGGGAGCCTCACGCGCAACCCGCTCCAGCGCGGCCGTGAGCTCGAGGAGTCCCTCGCCGGTCAGCGCCGATACGGCAACAACGGGCGCACCCGCAAGCGCGGAGCGCTCGATCGTCTCCTCCACCTCGAGTCGCGCGAGCTGCGCGAGCTCCGCGTCCACCGCGTCGGTCTTCGTGAGCGCGACCACTCCGCGATCCACGCCGAGGAGCTCGCAGATCGCGAGATGCTCGAGGCTCTGCGGCATGATGCCCTCGTCGGCAGCGACGACGAACAGTACCAGGTCGATTCCCGTGGCTCCCGACACCATTGTGCGGACGAGTCGCTCGTGGCCCGGAACATCGACGATCCCGAGGCGCAGACCCGAAGGGAGCTGGAGAGGTGCGAACCCGAGCTCGATCGTGATCCCCCGCTCCTTCTCCTCCGGAAGGCGGTCACAGTCCACCCCCGTGAGCGCACGTACGAGGGTCGTCTTGCCGTGGTCGATGTGCCCCGCCGTCCCGAGTATGAGCCCCTCGGTCATCCGATCCGGTCGATCCCGGCGTACTGACGGAGCGGCTCGGGGATCACGATCGACCCGTCTGCCTGCTGGTGGTTCTCGAGCAGCGCGATCGGGGTCCGCGAAAGGGCCACGGCCGTGCCGTTCAGCATGTGGACGAAGCGCGGACGCCCGGTCCCGGGATCCCGAAAACGGATGTTTAGCCGGCGTGCCTGGTAGTCGGTGCAGTTGGAGGTGCTGGTAATCTCGCCGTAGCTGCCGCCCTCGCCACGCCCCGGCATCCACGCCTCGATGTCGTAGGTCCGAGCACTCGGGGCACCCAGGTCCCCCGCGCAGAGCTTGACGACGCGGTAGGGGATCTCGAGGCCCTGAAAGATCTCTTCCTCGATCGTGAGGAGCTTCTCGTGCATGGCGTCCGACTCATCCGGGTGCGTGAAAGCGAACAGCTCCACCTTGGTGAACTGGTGGACGCGGTAGAGGCCCTTGGTCGCGCGTCCCGCCGCTCCCGCCTCGGTCCGAAAGCAGTGGGACAGTCCACAGTAGAGGAGGGGGAGCGATTCGGCGTCGAGGATCTCGTTCTGGTGGATCCCGCCCAGTGTGATCTCTGCGGTTCCGATCAAGGCCAGATCCTCGTCTTCGATCGTGTAGATCTGCCGCTCCGGTCCTCGGGGGTTGTACCCGGCGCCCGCGCACACCTCGCGCCGTGCCAGGTCCGGCGTCTGGAGCAGTGTAAACCCGTGCGCCAACGCGCGGTCGAGTGCGTACCGGACCAGCGCCAGCTCGAGCAGGACCGCTTCGTTTCGAAGGAAGTAGAACTTCTGTCCGGTGACCTTTGCCGCGGTCTCGAAGTCGAAGAGCCCGTGCAACTCGCCCAGCGCCACGTGGTCCTTCGGCTCGAAGTCGAGCTGCCTTGGTTCCCCCCAGCGTCGCACTTCGATGTAGGCGTCCTCGCCGGTCCCCGCCGGCACGTCCGGCCGGACGAGGTTCGGGACCTCCTGGAGGTGCGCGTCGAGCGTCTCCGAGACGCGACGGAGCTCGGTCTCGAGCGCGGGCTCTCGTTCTTTGAGTTCCCGTCCCCGCGTCCGCTCTTCCTCGGTCGGGCGGCGTCCCTTCATGCTGTGGGCAAGCTCGTTGCGCTGACGCCGGAGCTCGTCGATCTCGGACTGGAGCGTCCGCCGTTTATCGTCCTCGGCCAGGATCCGGTCGAGGTCGATCTCCGCCTCACGCCGCCTGAGGCTTTCGCGCACCAGATCGGTCTGCTCCCGGATCAGCCGCAGGTCGAGCAATGCCTTCCTCCACCGATGGCGGCCATCGTGCTGCCTACCCGAAACCTCTTCCGGAGCGCGTGCTTGCACTCCGTGGGACCCGCTCGCCATTCTAGGGGCTCGGAGCGGGAGCCGGTAGGGAGCGGCAGGGGAGAGCGCCCAGGGGCCTCCGGGCTGTTAGAACCCACCTCAAAAACCCACTCCCGTCGCCAGGTCGCTCTGGCGGGCCGATCTCTGCGTTGCGCTCGCTCGGAATAACGACTGATATGCCTCGCTCGCGACGCCTTGATCTCGGCCCGCCAGAGCAGCCTGGCTCGGTCCGGGGTTTCTGAGAT
>DAOUZG010000012.1 GCA_030665705.1 Deltaproteobacteria bacterium
AATCGGTCCGCCTGGTGCTTTCGCCTCTGCATTCCAGACCTAGAGGGAAATGGTGATTGCGGTCGAATCGCCCCGCATAGCCTCAAGAGCAGAATCCAGCTGGGCATTGAAGCCCACAACAAGAAGCTGTTCGAAGAACACGCGCGATTCAGCCCTCTTCGCGGTCAGCTCTATCGTTAAGAGTGTTGTTCTCTCGACGGTGAGCTTTCATGGGCGCGACGTCTCACAAGACCGAAGTCGAGGAACTGCTGAGACGCAGAGATCACGCCGCACTCCTTAGCTGGGCGGATTCGGTCCGAAGCCCTCAGCGAGTCTTGATGTCGTTCACATTCGACAGGAGTGAGCTTCTTCGATGGCGCGCGATCGAGGCATTCGGACGTGTTGCAGCAGCTCAGGCCGAACGAGACCTGGAGAGGGTCAGGGACACCATTCGGCGGTTGCTCTGGCTCATGAACGACGAATCGGGAGGCCTCGGATGGCACGCACCGGAGATGATCGCTGAGATTCTGGTAAACGTACCTGCCTTGATTCCCGAATACGCCGGCCTCTTGCCTTCGTACCTGCGTGAGGAGCCTTTCGAACGCGGAGCTCATTTTGCGGTCTACCGTGTAGCGCAGATCGATCCCGGAGCGTTCGTCGAACATATACCCGCGTTGATCGCCTCGCTCAACGACCCCGACCCCGCCATCAGAGCTTATTCGGCGTTGGCGCTGAAGACGATCGCGGAAAGCTCCGGCGGGGATCCGACCGATGAACGCCGAGAAGACAACGCAACATTCATGTGGTTTGACTTCGACTCCGGCGAGCTTCGTGAGACCACGGTGGAGGGTGTGCTGAAGGAGACGGGTTAGAACCCATCTCCCTTTCTCCGACGGATGCGGACGCCGGCAAACCGGAGACTCCCCGCGACCGGGGTCGGCTTTCGCACGGTCACGGTGCATCCCTCCAGCGGAAAGCGGGTGAGCAACGCCTGGGCGATTCGCTCGGCGAGCGCCTCGACGAGTCGGTGCTCCTGGCCGGAAGCAACCTCCTCGACCGTCCGGTAGATCTCGCCGTAGTCGGTTGTGTGTGCGAGACGGTCGGTACGGCCCGCTGGGCCGAGAGCGCACTCCAGCTCGAGGTCGATTCGAACCGGCCGCCGCATCTTGCGCTCGGCGCGTGAGACGCCGAGCGCCGCAGGAACCTCGATCCCTTCGAGTAGGATCAGGTCAGACAAGGGAACACCTACCCGCCGATCTGGCTCATCGTTCGCGTGGGCTTCACAAAAAGCCCATCGGTGATGTGGTGCTTCTTCTCCTTGGTATGGACGGCTCCGACGAAAATGGCCGCCAGATCCTCGTCGCCCGCTCCGGCACGTAGCGGACCGAGAAGGTCGATCTCGTCGAGTGCGAAGAGGCAGGTCCGGAGCTTCCCATCGGCGGTCAGGCGGATCCGGTTGCACCGCTCGCAGAAGGGCTGCGTAACCGTGTTGATGAAGCCGACCTTGCCGGGCGCGCCGTCCGCGAAGAGGTAGTCGCGGGCCGGCTGGCTCGGGTGGGTCGTCGGATCCAGCTCGAGGGGGTAGACGGCGTGGATCTGCTCACGCACCTCTTCGCCCGGGACGAGGCGTTCCGGGCCCCACACCTGACCCGCTTCCAGTGGCATGAACTCGATGAAGCGCCACTCGTACCCGCGTTCCCGCGCGATGCGTACCAAGTCGAGAATCTCTCCGTCGTTCACGCCCCGGATCGGTACCGTGTTGACGCGAATGGGACGCATGCCGACCTTCTGGGCCGTCTCGAGACCCTCGAGGACCGCTTCGAGGCGCTTGCGCTGGGCCATCCGGAAGAAGGTCTCCGGGTCGAGCGTATCGAGGCTGACGTTGACCCGGTGCAGCCCTGCCTCGTAGAGAGCCTCAGCCTTGCGTGCGAGTTGCGTCCCGTTCGTGGTGAGCGAGACATCGCGGAGCTCGGGGATGGCCCTCAGATAGGTGATGAGGGTCTCCAGGTCCCTTCGGAGGAGCGGCTCCCCACCGGTGATCCTGATCTTGCGGACCCCCTGTCCAACCGCCACCCGGCTGATCCGTGCGACCTCCTCCAACGTGAGGATCTCCCGCCGCGGAACCCACTCGATGTCTTCGTCCGGGAGGCAGTAGACGCACCGCAGGTCGCACCGGTCCGTGACGGAGATCCGCAGGTTCTCGATCACCCGGTCGAACCGGTCGACCAGCATCCTGCAAGGGTACCGCATCCGGGCTGGAGCAGGGCCGACGCGGCGCTTTGACAAGAGCTGGCCCGCTCCTTATGCTCCGCGCGCCCATGATTCAGCCGTTGCGACCTCGCGCCCGCATCCGTACCCGGTCCCGGCACCGCTCCTAGCGACCGGAGCCGGGACTCCATCCGCTCCAATCCCGAACGCTTGTTCTCGTAACGCACGCCTCGTAGCTCTGCCGCGAGGCGCAGAGGTCGTGATGGACCGCATCCCTTTCGGGGAGGCTCCTCTCCCCTACCGATGGCTCGGCGAGGGCGCAGACCCGCTGGTGTTGATCCCGGGTTTAGGCGGCAAAGGAACGAGTTGGGAGCCGTTCCTATCCGCAGCCTGCGCTCGCTTTCGAACTCTTGCCTTCGACCCCCCCGGGTCGGGAGCCGCCCCCGCGCTCCGCGGCCCCGTCACGATCCGTCAGCTGGCACGCGCCACGCTCGCGCTTCTGGATCATGTCGGAATCGAACGCACCGCCGTCATCGGGCGGAGCATGGGGGGAATGATCGCCCAGGAACTCGCACTGCTCGCGCCTGAACGGGTGAGCCGACTCGTGCTGGTGTCGACGACGGCGCAGACGGACCCTCATCTCGCCGAGGTCTTCGAGCTGTGGGCACGTATGGCGGAGCTCGGCGTGCCGGCAGAGGTTCGACACCGCACAACGATGCTCTGGTGTCTGGGGGCTCGGGCCGTCGCCGACAGCGACCGCGCCAGAGCCTACCTGCGCGGGAAGACGAGCACCGATCGACCGGCGGACTACGCGCTTCAGGCCCGGGCCTGCGCGAAGCACGATGCTCTGGGGCGGCTTCCGGGCCTGCGGGTCCCCACCCTCGTGGTTGCCGGCACGGATGACCGCCTGACGCCGACCCGGCACGCGGACGGGCTGGCCCGCGCGATCCCGAGCGCCCGCCTCCTGTACATTGCAGATGTCGGCCACTTCCCGTATGTGGAGGCACCGCAGGAGTTCCAGAAGGGAGTGCTGGAGTTCCTGCACGAGAAGTCGAACGGAACGTCCCCCGAGCCGGAGGAAGACCCATCATGTCCAGACGTTTCGATGCTCTCGTGAACCGGGAGTCGAAGGTCTACGTCCAGAGCGCGCGACGATGGCCGCTGGCACTCGTGCGGGGTGAGGGCTCGCGCGTGTGGGACGTCGACGAAAAGGAATACATCGACCTCACCTCGGGCTGGGGCGTCACCTGCCTCGGCCATGGACATCCCGCCTTGGTCGAGGCGATCTGCGACCAGGCCCGGACGCTCATGCAGACGACGAATATCGTCTACAGCGAGCCACAGCTGGAACTGGCGGAGCGGCTCGACCGGATCACCCCGGACCCGATCCATCGATCCTTCTTCGTGTCGAGCGGTGCCGAGGCAAACGAGGGTGCCCTCAAGCTCGCGCACGGCGCGACCGGACGCCCGCGGTTCGTCGCGACTCACGGAAGCTTCCACGGCCGCACCCTCGGGGCGATGGGAGCACTCGGCCAGGAGAAGCACCGCGGTCGGTGGAACGCGATCATCCGCGAGGCGACGTTGGTGCCGTACGGGGACCTCGAGGCGGCACGAGGGGCCCTGGGGCCCGACGTCGCGGGTTTCCTCGTCGAGCCCATTCAGGGGGAAGGGGGCGTTAACGTACCCGCCGCCGACTACCTCCCGGGGCTCCGGAAGGCGTGCCACGAGGCAGGGGCGCTTCTGATTCTGGACGAGATCCAGACCGGGATCGGACGGACCGGCCGATGGTTCGCCCTCGAGCACTCCGGGGTCGTCCCAGACATCCTGACCGTGGGGAAGGGACTCGGAGGTGGCGTTCCGATCGCCGCGTTCCTCGGAACGGAGGCGGTCATGGCGACCGTCCAGCTCGGCGACCACGGGGGGACCTACGCGGGGAATCTGCTCTGCTGCCGTGCGGCGGCGACCGTGCTGCGCGTGATCGAGGAAGAAGGGCTGGTCCAGCGCGCGGATGCGCTCGGAGAACGCATCCGGGATCGCCTGCGCGAGCTGGCCGGACGGTTCGGCGACCGAGTGGAGGAGGTCCGAGGGCTCGGTCTCCTGATCGGATTCCTGCTCCGAAACCCCGAAGACGCCGCCCAGCTCCACACGCGTCTACGCGAGAGGGGCGTGCTCACGAACCTGACCGCCGAGCGGGTGATCCGAATCTTCCCCGCGCTCAACGTTCCGGAAGCCGACCTCGACAAGGGGCTCGACACGCTCGAATCGGTCCTCGCGGAAGGGGCGTCGAGGGGCAAGGGCTGATCTCGGGAACGGGACTCGCACCCGAAGCTCGAGTCTTTACCTACCGATCAGCAGCTCGATCGCGGCTACGCCCATCTCGACGGGGGGCCCCATGCCCGACTTCTTCCACAGATCGTAGAAGGCCTTGCCCCAGGTGGGGTAGCGATCGCACTTCCCGCCGTACGGACCCGTCGCCGGGAGGTTCCGGGCTCGACCTCCACAGGCTTGTGTCTTCTCCCGATCGTGCTGATTCAGAAACTCGACGTATTCTCGGCTGAAGGTCTGGTACAGGAGGTGAGCTTCCACACGAACCGGCCCCTTGGCCGATTTCGGGATCGCGAACCGGTAGGGCGTGACGTCCCAGTGCTGCCCGTCCGCGTAGTCGTTGTCCTTTGGATCGCGCGGAACGATGAAAGCGCCATCCGCCTGGTAGGCCGCTTTGTTGTATCCCTTGGGCGGAATCCGATTGTCTTTCCTCACGTCGTTCATCAACACGAAGTGGAAGTGGCTCTCCTTCTCGTCGACCTGTCCATCCCGGTTCTCATCGAGGAACGGATACCCCGTTGCGAGGGCGACCTGCTCGTAGACCTTGGTCTCGGGTGTGCGGACGAGATAGCCGTCCTTCAGCATGCCATCTTCGAACAGGACCTGGCCGGATGCGTCGACGGCCCGGATCTGAATCCACATCTGCCGTCCCTCGGAGAACCCGGTCGGAAGCTTGTGGCCCGTGTTGTTCGTGACTTTGACCTTGACCGTGACGTCCTTGCCCTTTTTCACCTCGACCGGTTTATCTACGAAGGCGACCTCGGCCGCCTCTCTCATGAAGGCACGATTCCCCTCCGCAGCAGTTCGGTAGGACTCGACGCGGTCCGGAACCGTGTACCCGTAGGGATCACCTCTCCACACCCGATCCACGTCTCCCCAGAGGGCCGGGAGCACCGGCTCGAGCATCCACGTCTGGGCACCCTCGAAGACCATCGGTTCGTGGCAGTCCTGGCAGGTCTTCTCGTCACGGTAACCGCTCCAGTACCACTCGGTGTAGGTCCGTTCGATCGGATGGTTCATATCGGGGATCTCGCCGTCGACCCGGGTCTTGGTCTTGAGCAGCGGATTGGTGACGTCGTGGCAGGTCCCGCAGAAGTTCGCTTCGGAGAGGAAGTCGTGTACGACATCCACGGATTCCGCCACACAGCTCCCGTCCTCTTCCGTTTCGCTACAGAAGGGACGATTGGGATCGACGAAGAAGCCCCCGTTTCCGTTGACCATCACGCTTCCGTTGTACCGTGATTTTCGCTTGGAGGCACCGGTCGCGCGGTGGCAGAAGCCGCAGTCGATTCCCTCCATCTCGGCTTCGGACTCCGTCGCGAGGTCGACCTTCCGGGGGTTGCCGGACGGATCGACGGGGTGGCCCCGAAAGGCGGCTCCCCAGAACTGCCCCTTCAGGAACGGTGCGCTCCGCGTCGGCGGTTCGGAATGGGCCTCCATCCACCCGACCGGGGAGTGGCACCGCAGGCAGAGGTCCGCCGCGATCGGGAGGATTTCCTCCGGTTGGAGGCTTCCGTCCTGGGCGCGTCGGATGTCCGCATCCAGCTTGTTGGCCTTAAGAAACGCGCCGAGCGGCGAAGAGGGATCCCCGGGTTCACCCGGCAGAGACGCGATGAGGTTGATCAAGTCCTGGTTCGCAACAGATAGGGTGGCAAAGAAGGCAGGGTCTCGCGTGGCGTTCGCCATGATCGTTCCGACCCAGTCCGCGTACTCGCTCTCCTGCTCGTTCGCCCAGTAGGCCGGGGCGCGGAAGCCTCGGGTCACGGGGCGAAGCGACGGACCCTTCTCCGGGTCGTGCGCCGGAGACGCTCCTCGTGGCTGCGTGGAGTCCGACTCGGTGACGGCCGCCGCGTTCACGTTCGCTGAAGGCCCGAGCAGAAGTAGAACCCACAGAGCGGTCCATACGAGCTTCGTCCTCATCCACACTCCCTCCGTCGCCTCGCCATCCGTCTCCGTTACGAGATGCAACGCTACTCGACGGGAACCCCGTGCCAGGGGCAGTAGGCCCAACTCGCCTCCAGGTCCTCTCCCCCCTCGGGACAACGTCGGGCACCAACGACCGCCGTGAGAGGAGCGACCCAGGTGAACGAGACCGGCGGCGTGTCTTCGGGCGTGTACCGAGCCTGGACCTCGCCGCGTCTCGATGCGCTGATCACCGGCTGCCCCGCTTTGTCGATATTCGCAAAGAGCACCAGCCTCAGGCCGCTCGACATGACCCCGAGTCCCGAGGTCATGAAGTAGGCGAGCTCGGGGAGAAGACGTCGGACCTCCGGGTCGAGACGCCCCGCCGGTCGGAACTCGCGGCCGCCTCCGAGCAGAACCAGGCTCTCGTTGGCCTTCTCGAGGCTCCGGAAGTTGAGCTTTCCTTCCCTGGAGACCTGGGCATCGACGAGCCCGAGGATCAGGTAGGTGTTGAGCACCGTCCGAACCCGCTCGATTTCCTCCTCGGGTTTGCCGAGCTCGCGCGCGGCCGCCTCCCAGTACTCCACGGGAAGCCACCACAGGCTCAGCACATGACTCCCCGCCTTTGCCGTGCGATGGGTCTCCTGGCTAATGGCAGATGACTTCGGCATCGACGAACGATCGCCCGCGGCCAGCAGTAGCGGGGCCAACAAGAGGAACGCCCAGAGTCGTGCGGTACCCACGTGCCCCAATGTAGCGACCCGCTCGCGCGGACGCCTAAGAGGACCCGGGACAATCGGTAGACTCGATCGCGCGGCGATAGGCCTCGACGGCGTCGGGTCCGGAGCCGAGACGCTCCTGCCAGAGCCGGACGACGCCTTCGAGGGCCTCGCCGACCTCTCCGCGCCAGGCGCGGACGAGAGGGGCTGCCGACTCCCCCGGAGGGGGGGCGGCGTAGGCGAAGCTGAGCTCCCGAATCGACCGAGGAGGCAGAACGATCGTGAGATCGAGCGCTAGCCCCCGTGACGGTGGCGGCTCGGGCACGCGGGTCCGGAGAACGACGCCCGCCTCGGCCAGGGCGCGGACCCCTTCGTCCGTCTCTCTCTCACAGGCCCCCTCGAGCCCCCGAAAGGTGCCTTCCGCAACATCCCACAACTCTGTGTACCGGACGAGCAGCGGGGTATCGGCGGTGTTGGAAAGACGAACCAGCCCCAGCAGGAGCGGTCGCGGCTCCCTCGGAGCGAAAAGGACGTGGACGAACCGAAGCCGTGCGACAGTGCACACCCTCCGGACCTGCGCGAGCCCGAAGCGGACCTCCTTCGGCTGGGCGGTCCTGCCCACCTCGCCCTCGCACAGGACCAGGGCGTCGATCCTCCCCCGGGCGAAGCTCGCCCGACGGGCGCTGGCCACACCGCCGCGGGGGCCCACTCCGAGCACGTGACCCTCGGAAGAGACACTCGAAAGCGTCGGACCCCATCGGGGATCCTCGAGCCGCTCCGCGCCCGGCCTGCGTCTAGAACCCATCTCAGAAACCCGCTCCCGTCGCCAGGCGGCCCTAGCAGGCCGATCTCTGCGTTGCGCTCGCTCGGAATAACGAGGGATATGCCTCGCTCGCGACGCCTTGAGCTCGGCCCGCCAGGGTTGCCTGGCTCGGTCCGGGGTTTCTGAGATGGGTTCTAGCCGTAGCTTCCGCCTTTGTAGCCCTCGACGTCCTGCTTGATCTTCACGTTCACGCACGCGGGCTTGCCAGAGGCAAACGCGCGCTCCAGCGCCGGCCGGATCTCCTCGGGGCGCTCTACGTACTCTCCGTGCCCCCCGAGCGCCTCGACCACTCGATCGTACCGCGTGTAGCCGAGGAACGTCGCCACCGCGCGCTCCTGTCCGAACAGAGACACCTGCGGCCGCATCATCTGCCCCCAGGCGGCATCGTTTCCGACGACTCCGACGATCGGGAGGTTGAAACGGACCGCGGTGTCGTACTCGAAGCCGTTCAACCCGAACGAGCCGTCTCCGTAGATGATCAGAACCCGCCGGTCCGGGTGGGCGACCTGAGCCGCGAGGGCAAACGGCATCCCGACTCCGAGGGTGCCGAGCGGACCGGGGTCCATCCAGGCGCCCTCTCGTAGGACGGGTACGATCTTGGCCGCCGTGGCGACGATGTCACCGCCATCGCCGATGACGATCGTATTCTCATCGACGAAGTCGCGGATCTCCCGGCAGAGACGCATCGGATCGATCGGAACTTCGTCGGAGTTCAGGTTGCGCTCAACCTGCGCCTCCAGCTCGCGCTCGCGGACGCGAAGCTCGTCCCGCCAGGACGAGAAGTCGAGCTGAACCGACTCGTCCTTCATGAGCTGGAGCATGAGCTCGAACGTGCACGCCAGGTTTCCGACCAGCCCGACGTCCGAGTCCCGGTTCTGGCCGATCAGCACGTTGTCCATTTCGAGCTGGATGATCGCGGCATCCTTCGGAATCGACCGACCGAAGTTGAGCCGGAAGTCGAGGGTCGAACCCGCGAGGATCACCGCATCGGTCTTGTCGAAGGCCTCCCGGCGCACGCGCATGAAGAACTGCGGCGAGTCATAGGGAATCGTGCCGCGTCCCATGCCGTTCGCGAACGACGGAATCCGAGTCTCATCGATGAACTCACGAAGCTCACGCGAGGCATTCGACCACTTGACGCTCGTCCCCGACATCAGGATGGGGCGCCGCGCCTCCCGCAGGATCTGCAGTGCTCGCAGCACCTCCCTCCGATCGGGAGAGACGTGCTGTGCCTCGGTCCGGACTCGTGGGAACCACGCGTCGCTCCACTCCTCTTGTCCCATCAGTACGTCCATCGGAATCTCGAGGAACGACGGTCCCGGGATCCCGGAAACGGCGTGGCGGACCGCCATCCCGATGTACTCGGGAATTCGGCGGGTGGCGTAACAGGAATCGGCCCACTTCGTGATCGGACGCATCACCGCAACGTGGTCCATCTCCTGCAACGAACCACAGCGGATCCTCGAAAGCGGGCCCTGGCCGCCGATCACCAGGATGGGGCTGTTCGCGCGCCAGGCGTTAGCGACGCCCGTCGCCCCGTCGGTGACGCCGGGACCAGCCGTCAGCACGGCGCACCCGATCTTGCCGGGATGTAGTCGACTCCAGGCGTCGGCGGCGTGCACCGCGGCCTGCTCGTGGCGCACGTCGATCACGCGGATCCCCTCGTCCAGGCACCCGTCGTAGATCGGCATGACGTGCCCCCCGCAGAGGGTGAAGACGCAATCGACACCCGCGTTTTTCAGAGCGCGGGCCGCGAGCTTCCCACCATGAACCGGCATCCTGTTCCCTCCTCAGGCTGCACGAACACCGCGCAAGGGTACCAGAAGCCCGCCGGGCCGGAACCAGCACTTCAGCGGGTGTGGAAGGTCGACGCTCCGACGGCGCGCGCGAGCTCCGGGAATCGGAAGCCGGCTCGCTCGGCCTCGTTGAGCGCCCGTCGTGCGTTCTCGGGTCGGGCTGCGTTGAGCCACGCGACGATCCGACTGCGGTGCACGACGCGCAGCTCGTCGCGGAGTTCGGAGGGCGTAGCGGAATCGGACGGATCGACCTCGAGCTCCGCGTAGACGTCGACCGCCCGGTCGAGCAGGGCGCCGGCCTCCGCGTGCCGTCCCCTCTCTGCGCGGAGGAGCGCCTTCCGGACGAGCGACTGCCCGAGGAGACGGGTCGCGGCGGGGTCATCGGGGTAGTCGGCGTGAATCGCCTCGAGACGCTCGATCCCCGCGTCGATCTGGCCGCGCTCCACGAGCTCGAAGGCGAGATCGAGTCGTCGCTCCAGCCTGGGACGGTAGTCCTCGCCGGCGCGCGAAATCCCCGGATCCAGCCCTTCCGCCTCTTCGCGAAGCGCCTGAGCCCGCTCTGGAGACATCTCGCGGACCGCACGATCCACGAGGATGGCGGCGAGGCTGTGGCGGATCGCGGGGTCCTCGGGCTCCAAGCGCCACGCCTCCCGCAGATCGCGCTCGGCAGCCTCGAGACCGAAGACCCCCTTTTCGGCGCGCACCTGACGCGCGCGCTCCACGTAGGTGGCGGCCAGCGTGCGCCGCAGACGGTCGTTCGCCGGGTCCCGCTCCCACGCCCGGCGGTAGTAGGCGATCGCGGTGTCGAGATCTCCCCGTGCCTGCGCCTGTTCGGCCTCGCCCACCAGCTCGAAGGGCGTGACCGGCTCAGGAGGGGGCATTTCTGGAGGCCCGGTCGACCCAACACACGCCAAGAGCGCCAGGAGCGCCACTCCCGCGGCCCTCGACCCGCAGCTCCTGCCCAGCCGACGCGAACCGCGCGGATGCGTCATCCCACCCCTAACCGACCAGCATAACGGCCTCCCGGACGGGCAACCAGCACATAACTCACCCCGATTCAGCTGCGGTTCAACCACTGGAGCCCTTATCCCGATAGGAAGGGGGATGAGTGGCTCGAGCGAGGCCCCGGGCGAGGACGTAGAGCTCTACACGTCCCCCTGGGTAAGCGGGACGCGCGCAGCCGCGTACTTCGGACCGATCAGCACCGAGCTCTTCCTCGAGGACGAGACGGTGGGCGATCGGTCCGAGGCGTGGTCCAAGGCGGAGCGCGAGCTCCTCGAGTCGCTTCGCGACAAGGCTCGCGGCCTCGGAGCCAACGCGGTCGTCGGATTAGAGGTGACTCTCGACCCCTTTGCCCTCTCTGAGAAGGGGACGACCGGCTTGCGACTTCACGCAGTCGGCACAGCCGCCAAGCTCGAACCGCTTTTCTAACACCGCTCCCGACCGCCACACGAAGACGACGGACAGCCGATTCATGTCTGGCTGCCCTGCGACTCGGCTCGTTCCCTTCTCGGAGCACCCCTACACCCGTCATCCTGCCCTGCGCCCGAGCTCAGGCCAATCCGTTAGCGGATGAGCTTTTTGTCCCGGAGGGTGGAGAGATCGGGCTCGGAGAGGCCGAGCTCCTCGAGAACCTCGTCCGTGTGCTCGCCCAGCAGGGGCGGCCTGCGCTCGATCCGCGTGGGGGTCCGGCTGAACTTGACGGGAAGTCCGGTCGTCTGGAACGTCCCCAGGACGGGGTGGGGCAGCTCGACCCGCATCTCGCGCGCGATGACCTGGGGGTCCGCAAAGACCTGATCGAGCGTGTGGACCGGCCCGCAGGGGACACCGGCCGCGTTCAGTCGGTCCACCCACTCTGTCACCGTGGCCCGGGCGAGCTCCCCCTCGAGCTCTCGGCTCAGCGCCTCGCGGTTGCGAAGCCGCGCGAGCGGATCGGCGAAGCGCTCATCCTCGTTCCAATCTTCGCGGCCGACGGCCTGACAGAGTCGCTCCCAGATCCGCTGACTTCCCGCCGCGATGTTGAGGTACGCGTCCGCGGCCCGGAACCGCCCATAGGGACTGGACAGCGGGTGGTGGTGGCCCGCCGGGCCCGGAGCCTCTCCCGCGTCGAAGTACATGCCGGCTCCCCATGTCAGGATTCCGATCAGACCCTCGAGCAGCGACGTTTCGACGTGCTGACCCAGGCCGGTGCGGTCGCGCGTTCGCAGCGCAGCGAGCGCCCCCTGGGCCGCGAACATCCCCGCTACGAGGTCACCGATGGCGAGCCCGTGCCGAAGGGGTCCGGTCTCCGGAGTTCCGGTCAACGACATCACACCGCTCATTCCCTGGGCGATCTGGTCGAAGCCCGGACGATCCCGGTAGGGGCCCGTAGAACCGAACCCGGAGATCGAGACGTAGACCAGGCGAGGATGACGCTCGATCAGGGCGTCCGCCCCGAGCCCGCGACGCTCCATCACGCCGGGACGGAAGTTCTCGACGAGCACGTCGAAGCGCGGGAGGAGGCGCAGGAGCAGATCCCGTCCCTCGGGTTGCTCGACTTCGAGGGCGAGCGACCGCTTACCGCGGTTCGACGAAAGAAAGAAGTAGGTGTCGCGCCCGTCCGGCATCGAGAATTCCCGTCCGTGGGCGGGGGACTCCACCTTTACGACGTCGGCGCCGAGATCCGCGAGCTGCTGCGTGCAGAACGGACCCGCCAGAAAGCGGGTGAAGTCGAGCACCCGTACTCCCGAGAGGGGCGCCGCCTCGCTCATGGGCTCCTCGTCCCCTGCACGACCGCATTCGGAACACGCTTTCCTCGGAGCGCCGCAACCACGTTTCGTGCGGCGATCTCGGCCATGCGGCCGCGCGTGGTGAACGTGGCGCTACCGACGTGAGGGGTGAGCACGACGTTGGGCAGATCGACGAGGCCCGGTGCCAAGCGAGGCTCCTCCTCGAAGACGTCTAGACCCGCGGCCCCGATCCATCCCTCGCGCAGAGCTCGGACGAGGGTGCGCTCATCGACGATCGGACCCCGGGCGGTGTTCACCAGCACCGCGTGCGTCCGCATGCGCCGAAGCTCTTCCTCCCCGATCAGGTGGCGGGTCTCCGGCGTGAGTGGGCAGTGGAGCGAGACGAAGTCGGATCGCTCGAGCAGATCGGCAAGCGGCACTCCGAAGCCGAGGTCACAGAGGAGCACGTCCATCCGGAACCCGCGCGCCCGCTCCGCGACGGCAGTTCCGATCCGCCCCGCCCCCACAATGCCGAGGGTTCCTCCCGTCACCTCGAATCCCAGGCCGAGCAGCGGCTCCCACCCCCGAAACCCACCGGAGCGCACGAGCCGATCCCCCCAGCTCACGCGGCGGGCCGCGGCGAGCATCAGCGCGAATGCGAGATCGGCGGTCGCGTCGGTCAGCACATCCGGGGTGTTCGTAACGGTGATTCCGAGGTGCGCCGCCGCTTCGAGATCGACGTTATCCACACCTACCGCCATGTTCGCCACGACCTTGAGGCGGTCCCCACGCTCGAGGAGCGGTGCATCGATTCGATCCGTGAGGAGACACAGAAGAGCGTCGATTCCCTCGACGTCCACCCCCCCCATCTCGATCCGGAAGCCCGCCTCGCGCAAGACCTCGATCCCCTCTTCGGGGATGGCAGCGGTCACGCGCACCGTGGGAACGGGCGGGCTCATCGACCGCGAAACTGGGGGCGGCGCTTTTCCAGAAACGCGCGCACCCCCTCGCCGTAGTCCTCGCTCTCGAAACAGGCCTCGACAGCCTCGCGCACCGTTTCGAGATCACGCTGCCCGGACTCGCGGTACGCCTCGCGCACCGCGAGCTTTACGGCCCGAATCGTGAGCGGCGCATTGTCCGCGATCCTCCGCGCGGCGCTCATCACCTCCCCTTCGAGCTCCGACTTCGGGAAGACGCCATCCACGAGACCCATCTCTCGGGCCTCCCGCGCGTCGTAGCGGCGGGCGGTGAAGAAGATCTCCTTGGCGCGTGAAGGGCCCACCAGGTGGAGGAGGGCCTGGATCCCCTCCAGCCGGTAGCCGAGACCGAGGCGCGCAGCCGGAATCGCGAAGACCGCGTCCTCCGAGGCGTACCGAAGGTCGCAGGAGAGGGCGAGCGCCACCCCGCCGCCGATGCAGAACCCGTGGATCAGGGCGATGGTCGGCACCTCCAGACCGGCCAGAGCCACGATGGCCTGGCCCGTCGTCGCCCCGTAGTTCCGCTCTGCCGAGGCGGAGGCCCGCACCTCGGCGAACTCCGAGATATCGGCACCCGCGACAAACGCCTCCTCCCCGGCACCTCGGACGACCAGGCAACGCACATCCGGGTCGGCGCCAAGCTTCTGGCAGGCGGCCTCGAGCTCCTGCCACATTCGGACCGAGATGGCGTTTCGCCGCTCGGGGTGGTCCAGCACCACGGTGGCAAGCGGCCCCTCCCGCTCCAGGTGGATCCGTCCTTCGCTTTCCGGGCTCGCCTTCGGCACGCCGGGATCTTACCCCGGACCCCCCCCCACGGGTGCCGAGCCCGTTTGACTCGGGCGCGCGATTGCTCCTAGTCTCGCCTAATCCGAGTGTAGGAACGGGAGGGTCCCATGGCCGATCTTAAGATCACGTTCACGCTCAGCAGTAAGGACGTCGTGCACCTTCGTCGTCTGATCCGGAACGCGACGAACGCAGCCGCAAAGGAGGACCCATCGTCGATTCTGGGAGCGGCCGAGACCCTGGCGAAGCAGGTGCGCGGAGCCCAGCCGCCGGGCTACGTCCTCGAGCGCGTACAGAAGCTCGAGGCGCTAGTCGGGATGGTCCAGGACGAGGAGTACGGGATCCTTCCGGCCGTCCAAAAGAAGGTCCTCGGGGCGCTTGCTTACTTCGCTCACCCGACCGACCTGATTCCCGATGCGATACCCGGCCTGGGCTTCCTGGACGACGCCATCATGGTGGAGCTGATCGCACAGGACCTGCGCCACGAACTCGCGGGCTACCACAAGTTCTGCGACTACCGGGAGTCGGCGGTGCAGCGCCCGTGGACCGACGTGGGAAAGAAGCGCCTGAAGCTGCTGCTGACCGAGAAGCGGAAGCAGATCCGGGAGGAGATCCGCAGGAAGCAGGCCCGGGACGCCGAGCGCTCCAAGTCGGGCGGCAGCTTCCTCAAAGCCCTCTGGTAACTCCAAGACCCCCCGCTCTCAAGACCCCCCCGCCTGGAACAGCTCGCAACGACCTTGCGCGGCGAGGTTCGATTCGAGTCTTTCCGGGTTATCGGCGAGCGAAGCTCGCCTTCCCGGACGGCACCCGACTTCGTGGGTGCCTTGCAAGTGCTCTGTTTCAGGCTCGGATGACTGTTCAACGTAATACCAAGAAG
>DAOUZG010000325.1 GCA_030665705.1 Deltaproteobacteria bacterium
CAGGGGTCCGAGCTCGCGATTCCCATCAAGCACGGCCAGGGCGCCTACGTGCCCGACCCGACCCGTCCGCCGCGGGTCGCGTTCCGCTACGTCGGGGCCAACCCGAACGGCTCCGTCGACGCCATTGCCGGGGTGGTGAGCGAGGCGGGAAACGTCTGCGGGCTCATGCCCCATCCCGAGCACGCGGTCGATCCCCTGCTGGGGAGCACCGACGGTGTGCCGGTCTTGCGGGCGTTTCTCGCTGCCTGCAGCTCGCCGGGGGCGCGGGCGTGAGCGATCCCGAAGTCACTCCCCAGCTCGCCCGGGAGCACGGTCTCACCGACGAGGAATACACCCGGATCCTCGAGATCCTCGGCCGGACCCCCACCTTCCCCGAGCTCGGGATCTTCTCGGTGATGTGGGCGGAGCACTGCTCCTACAAGTCGAGCAAGATCCACCTGCGGACGCTCCCCACCGAGGGGCCCCAGGTGATCGAGGGGCCCGGCGAGAACGCCGGCGTGGTCGACATCGGGGAGGGGCTCGCGGCCGTCTTCAAGATCGAGAGCCACAACCACCCCTCCTACGTGGAGCCTCATGCGGGGGCCGCGACCGGGGTGGGAGGGATCCTCCGGGACATCTTCACCATGGGGGCGCGGCCGATCGCGAACCTGAACTCGCTCCGGTTCGGCCCCCTCGACGACCCGCACCAGCGCTACCTGCTTCGCGGGGTCGTGCAGGGGATCGGCGACTACGGGAACTTCTTCGGCTGCGCGACCGTGGCGGGGGAGGTCACGTTTCACTCGAGGTATTCGCGAAACATCCTCGTCAATGCAATGAACGTTGGGGTGGTCCGGGCTGACCGTGTCTTTCGTGCGCGAGCCGCGGGCCCGGGAAACCCGGTGATCTACGTCGGCTCCAAGACGGGCCGCGATGGGATTCACGGCGCGAGCCTGCTGGCCTCGAGCGAGTTCACCGATGAGTCCGAGTCCATGCGCCCCACCGTGCAGGTCGGGGATCCCTTTACCGAGAAGCTCCTCCTCGAGGCGTGCCTCGAGGCGATGGAGACCGGGGCCATTGTCGGGATCCAGGACATGGGGGCGGCGGGGCTGACCTGCTCGAGCTTCGAGATGGCCTCGCATGCCGGCACCGGGATCGACATGGATCTCGACCGTGTGCCCGTGCGCGAGGAGGGGATGACCCCCTACGAGATGCTCCTCTCGGAGTCTCAGGAACGGATGCTCCTCGTGGTCGAGCGGGGACGGGAATCCGAGGTCGAACGTGTTTTTCGGAAGTGGGACCTGGACTTCTCGCCGATCGGTGAGGTGACAGATGATGGGCGACTGCGGGGCCGCTTCCGCGGACGCACGGTGGTCGACATTCCCGTGGACCCCATTGCCGACAACGCCCCGGAGTACGCGCGGCCCTTTGCGCGGCCCCCGGATCTCGAGGAGCGGTGGAGGCTCGAGCTCGGCTCGCTTCCGCCGGAGAAGGACCTGGGCGAGGCGCTGCTCGCCCTGCTCGGCTCGCCGAACCTCTGCTCCCGCGAGTGGGTCTTCCGCCAGTACGACCAGCTCGTCCAGGGGTCGACCGTGCTTCGGCCGGGAGGCGACGCCGCGGTCGTCCGGGTTCCGGGGACCCGGCGGGGCCTGGCCCTGACGACCGACGCGAACCCGCGTTACTGCGCCCTCGATCCGTACCTCGGCACCCAGCACGCCGTGGCGGAGGCCGCCCGGAACGTCGCCGTCACGGGAGCCCGGCCGCTCGCCATCACGAACTGTTTGAACTTCGGCAACCCCGAGCACCCCGAGATCCTGTGGGGCTTCGTCGAGGCCGTGCGGGGGATGGGGGATGCCTGCCGCGTCTTTGGCACCCCGGTCGTTTAAGGAAACGTCTCCTTTTAAAACGAGACGGCACGGTGGGGTTCGATTACCCCTACCCCCACCATCGGCCAT
>DAOUZG010000112.1 GCA_030665705.1 Deltaproteobacteria bacterium
GCGTGCGCATCTGGTCCACGTCCAGATTCGACCCGTAGGCGAAGTAGAGGAGAGCGCCCATCTCCGGCTCAGGGGCGATTGCGACGTGAGGTGCCCGGGAGCCATCCCTGGATCGACAGCAGCGTCGCCCCCACAAACGAGCCCAGCAGGAAGTAGGGGACCTTTCCGTCCAGCCGGGCGATGACGCGCTCCTTTCGGTAGTCGGGGATCGCACCCGGCGGCACCGGCTCGAGCAGCGCAGGGAGGACGTAGAGGCCCGCCGAGAGGAGAAAGATCGCGAAGCCCGCCAGCAGCGTCAGCGTAACCCGAGGCGCAAACCGGGCCAGATCCTGGTCTCCTGGCTTTCCACGCACCACGAATCCGATCATGGCCGCGCCCATGGCCGACTGCAAGCCACGCGCACACGGCTACCACGGGAGTCGTGGTGTCCTGCCTGGCGCCTCGACTCGTCGGGTCCTACTCACGCTGTGCATAGGCGCAGGGGCGCCTAGTCTGAGCGCGTTATCGGCGGGCAGAGCCCGCCTGCGCGCACGCGGCGCGACTTCGTGCGCCGCTCCGTGGGCCTGCAAGCCCCGCCTGTAGGCGGGGCGCGCAGCGAGGCGAAGCTGAGCGGAGCGTGGGTGGCCGAGGCCGCCCTCGGCCGGGACCCACTAAGACTGGCAGACTCCAACGGCCCTTCGGGGGAGCCCCCCTGCGCCTGGAACTGTGGAACTGCGCCCACAGACGTCGGGCGCCGAGGCTTGATCCCCTCCCAGGTGGCCGGCGGGGGTGGGGCCTGGGAGGGGACGAGCCGAGGCGCACGGCAACCTGACGGGAGTAGGGGGGGCCCGGAAGGGAACGAGCCGAGGTGCAGGGCAGCCAGCGCTGGGTGGTGCAGAGAGCTGGGGTTGTCGCGCAGAGAGCTCGAGGGAACAATGCGCCCGTGCGTGATAAGGGAGAGCGATGAGTTTCGACTGGGACAAGATCGAGGCCGAGCTTCGCGAGCTCACGGAGGGTCTGGAGGGGGTGGAGCTTGATCGGGAGCGGATTGAGGAAGTCGCGCGCGAGATCCGGGCCGGCCGGTTGGGACAGGAGAGCAACCGGATTTCGGGTGAGCCCGAGCCCCCGGATCCCGGCGACGTGGACGACCTCGCGAACCTGCCCGACTCGGCTCGGCAGCAATACATGCAAACGGGTCGGGAGGCGCTCGAAAGGGGGGAGGTCGCCGTCGCGGTCCTGAACGGCGGGATGGCGACGCGCTTTGGCGGGGGCGTGAAGGGGATCGTCGATGCAATCGACGGGCGGAGCTTCCTCGAAATCAAACGGGCTCAGGCTCTCCAGTACGAGCGGGTTCCGTTTCTGGTGATGACGAGCTTCGCGACCCACCGGGCGACCCTTCGGTATCTCGACGAGCGCCAGCTCGGCGATGGGGTATTCCCCTTCATGCAGTTCGTCTCCCTTCGCCTCGCACCGGATGGGGCGCTCTTTCGCGACGCGCGCGGCCGGATCTCCCCGTACGCGCCTGGACACGGGGACTTTCCGGGGGCACTCCGGAAGGCGGGGCTCCTCACCGAGCTCCAGCGCCGCGGCGTGCGGGTGCTTCTCCTTTCGAACGTGGACAACCTGGGGGCTGACCCCGACCCCGTTGTCGTCGGGTACCACCTCTCCCACGGGCGTCCGCTGACGATCGAGGTGGCTGCCAGTATCCCGAACGATGCCGGCGGAGGCCCCGCCCGGCTCGAGGGCCGGTTGCAGATTCTCGAGAGCTTCCGCCTCCCGCCCAGCTTCGACCTGGGAAGCCTCCCCTACGTCAACACCAACACCCTTCTGCTCTCCCTCTCGGTCCTGGAACCGGACCACCCGCTGACCTGGTTCTACGTCGAGAAGAACGTGGACGGGCAGGTCGCGGTCCAGATGGAGAGGCTCGTCGGACAGCTCTCGGCCTTCGTCGAAACCGCCTACCTCCTCGTGGCCCGAGAGGGTCGGGAGTTCCGTTACTTCCCCATCAAGACACCCGGCGACCTGGAGACTCTCCGTGGGGATCGAGTCCGCGTCGAGCGGATTCGCGCGTCCGTGGGCAGGCCGTAGCGGTTGTGAGGCACGAGGCGTTCGTGCTAGACGGAGCTGGATGTCAGGGAAGCTCTACCTGATCGACGCGAGCTCCTACGCGTACCGCGCCTTCTACGCGATTCCCCCACTCGCCAACGCCCGCGGCGTCCCCACCCACGCGACGCTCGGCTTCGTAACCATGCTGCAGAAGGTGGTGCGCGACGAGCAACCCGATGCCATCGCGGTCGTCTGGGACGCCCCCGGCGCGGCGAAGCGACGCCAAGAAGTGTACGCCGACTACAAAGCGCAGCGCGAAGCGATTCCGGAGGATCTCGCGGCTCAGCTTCCGTTCATCCGTCGGATCGTCGAGGCCTCCGGGATCACACAGGTGGAGATTCGGGGCGAGGAGGCGGACGACGTGATCGCCACCCTCACGCATCAGGCGCTCGTAGCGGGCCTCGAGGTGGTGGTCGTCTCGAGCGACAAGGACCTCATGCAGCTCGTCTGCGATCGCGTGACGCTCCTCGATACCATGCGCGATCGACGTTACGGCCCTCGAGAGGTGGAGGAACGGTTCGGGGTGCCGCCCTCCCGGATGCTGGACTTTCGTGCACTCACGGGGGACAGCTCCGACAACATTCCCGGTGTCCGGGGCATCGGCGACAAGGGGGCCGCGCAGCTCCTCACGGAGCACGGCAGCCTGGATGAGCTCCTCGCGCGTTCGGCCGAGATCTCCGCAAAGCGACAGCGCGAGGCGCTCGTGCAGGGAGCGGAGTCCGCGCGCCTCTCCCGTGAGCTCTCCCGCCTCCGCGAAGACCTCGAGGTCCCGGTTCATCTCGACGAGCTCGACGTGGGGGAGCCCGACACACCGACGCTGCAGGCCGTGTTTCGAGAGCTCGAGTTCCGGCGGCTCCTCGAGGATGTCGGGGGTCCGGCGCCGGACGCCCCGGCCCCGGTGGAGTTCGAGATGCGCCTGATTCGGGCCCCCGACGAGGTTCGGAGCCTCAGGGGGCTCCTCGACGAGGTGTCGTGCGCCGGTCTCGCCTGTGCGCTCGAGCCCGAGGAGCCGATGCGGGGGGAGCTCGTCGGGCTTTCCCTTGCGCTGGAGCCGGGCGTCGTTCAGCACATCGTCGTCCCCGACACCGGAGAGGAAGCGGTCGTCGAAGAGCTCGCGACCCGGCTCCGGGACGAGGGCCGCGCCTGGGTGGGGCACGACCTCAAGCGTGTGGCCGTGGCACTTGCACGCCGGGGGGTGCCGCTCGGGGGCGCGCTTCGGGACGTGTCGGTTGCGGCCTACGTCCTCGACCCCGGGCAGCAGGTCCAGCGACCCGAGGTGCTTGCCCGGGCCTACCTGGGCCAGGAGATCCCGACGGTGGAGGACGTGCTCGGGAGGGGGGCGCGTCGCCGGCCCTCGACCGAAGTGCCCCCCGAAGAGCTGGGGCGGCTGCTCGGGGCGCAGGTCGGAACCGCGCTGGAGCTGGAGCGGGTGCTGGTCGAGCGACTCCGGAATACGGGGCAGCTCGAGCTCTACGAGCAGATCGAGGTGCCGATCGTCTCCGTCCTGGCGCGCATGGAGGAGGTCGGGGTCCGAATCGACGAGGCGAGGCTCGAAGGGCTCTCGGGCGAGCTCGATCGGGAGCTTGGAAGGCTCGAGGAGCGGATTCACGAGCTGGCCGGGGAGAGGTTCAACCTCAACTCCCCGAAGCAGCTCCAGACCATCCTCTTCGAAAAGATGCACCTCCCCCCCACCAAGCGAACCAAGACGGGGTTCTCCACCGATGAGGGGGTCCTGGCCGAGCTCGGTCTCCAGTATGAGCTTCCTCGCGAGATCCTGAGCTATCGGAGGCTCTTCAAGCTGAAGGGAACCTACGTCGACGCCCTGCCTCGATTGGTTCATCCGGAGACCGGCCGGATCCACTGCACCTTCCACCAGACGGTTGCGGCGACGGGAAGGCTCTCCTGCTCCAATCCCAACCTCCAGAACATCCCGGTTCGGACGCCGGTCGGTCGGCAGATCCGTGAGGCGTTCATCCCCGCCGAGGGGCTGGTGCTCCTCTCAGCCGACTACAGCCAGATCGAGCTCCGGATCCTGGCACACCTCTCCAAGGACGAGGTGCTCGTGGATGCGTTCGGGCGGGGGGACGACATCCACGTGCGCACCGCCTCCGAGGTCTTCGGGATCCCTCCGGGGAATGTCTCTCCCCAGCAGCGGGATCAGATCAAGGCGATCAACTTCGGAATTCTCTACGGGTCCTCTCCGTTCGGGATCGCCCAGCAGCTCGGGATCTCCCAGAACGAGGCCCGTGAGCACATCCGTGCCTACTTCGCGCGGTACCCGCGTGTCCGTGCCTGCCTCGACGAGCTCGTGGCCCGCGCGCGGAAGACCGACTACGCCGAGACCCTCTACGGTCGTCGCCGTCCCCTTCCGGACCTGCACTCGAAGAACCGGGTCGTGCGGTCGGCTGCCGAGCGCATGGCGGTCAACTCGGTGATCCAGGGGACCGCGGCCGATCTCATCAAGCGGGCCATGGTCGACGTCGACTCGGCCCTGCGGGGCAGTGGGACCCCCCGGGCCCGCATGATCCTTCAGATCCACGACGAGCTGCTCTTCGAGGTGGCTCGGGACGAGGTCGAGCCGCTCCGTCAGCTCGTCATCGATCGGATGAGCTCCGTTGCCGATCTAGGGGTGCCTCTGGACGTCAACGTGGGGGTTGGGGCCACCTGGCGCGAGGCCCACTGACTGGCTGAATTTACCAGGGTGCGCCACCGTCCGAAGAGGTTGAGCGAGGGGGATCCGAGGAAGGTACGCGGCGCGGGCGGGCAGTCGGCCTCCGGGAGGGGTGAGCCTGGCCAGATCAGCGAGAGCGCGAGGGCACCGACGAGGCCCTCGGACCCGCAGCTTGTTGAGGAGGCGCGCCAGGGCAGCCATGCAGCCTTCGAGCAGCTCGTCCGGCGTTATTCCGAGCGCGCATTCCGGGCTGCCTATCGAGTCGTTCGGAATACCGACACGGCCGAGGAAGTTCTCCAGGAGGCCTTTCTCAAGGCATATCGAGGACTTCGGCGCTTCGAATGCCGCTCCGGGTTCTACACCTGGCTCTACCGGATCGTCGTCAACCTGGCGCTCGACCGGCGGCGGCGCGACCGCCCGGGAACCACGACCGAATGGGACGACCGGGTGGTGGGCGAGGTGGAGGCACGAGCTTCGCTTCCCGAGGCCGACGATCCGGAGCGCTCCGCTCAACGCCGGGAGATCCGCGAGATCGTTGCTCGGGGCATCGAGCAGCTTCCCGACGGGCAGCGGGAGGTCATGCTCCTGCGCGAGGTGGAAGGGCTTTCCTACGAGGAGATCGCGGCTACGATGGGCATCTCGAAGGGAACCGTCATGAGCCGGCTACACTATGCTCGGCGAAAGATGGTGAGTTTCCTCAAGCAGCACGACGTGGATCCGGAGGACTCGGAATGAGAGGCCGGCTTCATCGCCGGATCGAAGCCCTCCGTGATGGTGCGTTGCCGCCGCGTCGTACGCGGCAGCTCCGGGAGCGACTCGAGAGGGACCCCGAGGCTGCCCGGATCCTTCGGCGCACCGAGGCCCTCGGCCGGGCCGTGCGGGAGGCCTGGACGGAGGGACCGCCGGGGCCCGATCCCGAGGCGCTCGTTGCACGGCTTCGCCCCGACCTCGCCCCCATCGACCGGGAGATCGCCGAGCAGGGGACGTGGTGGGACCTCCTCGACCGGGTCGTGGCTCGGCTCGTTGGAGCCCGGCGCCCGGTGCTTGCCGCTGGTGCGCTCGGGGCTGCCCTGGCCCTGATCGTGCTCCTGCCCACGCTCCTTCCCGTCATCCCCCCCGCCGGCGTCGCGCGTGCCGAGGACGCCACGGTCGTCCGCTCCCTCTGGCAGCAGGAGAACCCGGTCTTTGTGCTCGAGGGCGAGGACGGCGCAACGATCATCTGGGTTCTGGACGAGGGAGACCCCGACACCTCCTCCCGGACTTCCTTCTCGGAAGGATGGGCATGATCGCGACGGTAGCCCGCCCGATCCCGGCGCTCGCAATCGCCGCTCTGCTCGTGGCCTGGAACTCATTGGCGTCCGCGGATGAGCCCAAGGCCGTGCAGCGCGTGGTGGTCAGCGTGCTGATCGCGCATGCTGCCCCGGGGGAAGGAGGGGTCGATCCCAGGTGCGAGAGCCTCCGCAAGCAGCTCGGCCCCATGAAGTTCGGCTCGCTTCACACGGTGGCGGAGCGGCAGTTCAAGCTTCGCATGGGAGAGCGCGGTACGATGGTGCTCCCGACCGGAGCCGATCTCCGCATCGTCCCCCTGGCCATCATCCGCGAGCGCCTAAACCTCCGGGTCCAGGTTCCGGGTGTCGTCAACACCCGCCTCCAGATGACGAGCGGTCG
>DAOUZG010000220.1 GCA_030665705.1 Deltaproteobacteria bacterium
GAGCGAGGCGGCCCGGCGGGATTCCGATGCACAGGGTCTACTTCGAACAGGCGAGCGACGCGGAAAACCGTTCAAAACCAGAGTGTTCGGACGCCCGCCAGACGGGGAGGACCCGCGTGACGCCCTCCGGAAGGCGCCGAGAGGCCGCCAGATGCACGCGAAGGAGGTCCGTCGGCTCTGCCTGCTCGGAGAGCGAGGATCGCGGTTCGGGGCTACGGGCGGATCGGCTACCCTCCCGGATCGTGAGCCGGACGACACGACGGATCGTGACGGTTGTCGGGATCGGGCTGTTCGGCGCCTGGCTCTGGTCGGGCGTCGGCGCCTACACGCGTGTCTCGTGCGAAGCGTGCGTCACGTTCGGAGAACGCACGCTCTGCCGCACCGCCCGCGGCTCCAATGAGGAGGTGGCCGCCGGTGAAGCACACCGAAACGCCTGCGCCATCCTGGCCAGCGGTGTAAACGAAAGTTTCGCGTGCGATCGCGTTCCGCCGACCTCCCTCACCTGCGGCTCGCGTTGAGCCGAGGACCGGTACCGCCGGTCGGGTTCGTCACGCCCAGACGCCCCGGCGGCTCGAGCGCCAGAGATAGGGGCTGCGCGTAGGGCGGAACCCATTGGCCGTGAAAGTCGATCTCCACCAGCGCCGCGGGCGGAGAGTGGAGCGGTAGGGGTCGCCCTTTTCGCAGTCCCCGCTCGTGCTGCTCAAGAAGTGGAAGTGGTCACAGATGCGGCTACACAGATCCAGGAAGGGCGGGACCTCGTCTCTCTCGAGGTACACGAGCGAATTGGAGAAGACCAGGTCGAAGCTCTTGCGGCGACGTACGAGCTCCGGGACGTAGCGGCGCATGTCCGCGCGGCGCACCCGCCGCCGGTACCGTGCGGCAATCCGCGCGTGGGCCCAGCGACTGATCTCACACCCCCACGGGCGCGTACCCCAGGCCTCGTCGAAGTGGGTCAGCACCTTTCCCGTCGCAGTGCCGAGCACGAGAACAGAGCGGACTCGCATCCCGAAGTGGTCGACGATCGAGATACAGTGCTCTACGCCGCTGTGGAAGAGGTAGTTCTCGTCATAGGAGCCGTAGCCACAGTAGTCGGTGAAGTACGCCTTATCCACGGCCCGAGGATCCACCGCCGCCCTGGCCCACATCGACACGCCCGGATTCTGAGAGGCGGGTGTTTGACGGGGTGCTCGTCCGGAGCTGCTCGAGTCGGATCGGGTTCGGGCTCACCGCTCCTCGTCTTGCTGCGACGCCGGTTCAGATCCGTAGGCCTCGAGGTCCTCCTGGGTGGCCACCCGTGACGTCGATCCCTCACGCTGCTCGCGCCGCTCCCGCTTTAGCGCGGCCTTCTCCGCCTTACGGACCTCGCGCTGACGTTTGAGGACCGACATTCTGCTCCTCCTTGCCATCGTCACCCCCCCCGCACACCACCCGGCGCGGCGGTCTAATTCCGACCCCGACGGAACCTACACCAACACTTCCCTAATAACGGCCTCCCGGCCCTCCCCGCCCGCGACGCTCGTACGCCTCGTTCACGCGGAGGTTCCGACCTCCGACTTCCCGACCGTCCAGCGCTTGCACCGCTGCGTTCGCGCTGTCTTCATCCATTTCGACGAACGCGAACCCACGCGATCGCCCCGTCGCCTGTCGGTGATTACGTTGACCGACTCGACGGACCCGTGCTGCTCGAACATTTCTCGCAGCTCTGCCTCGGTCGTGCTGAAAGACAGACTCCCGACGTACAACTTCTTGCCCAACTAGATTCCCTCACGGCGCCCGACTCGATCCTGTGTCGGGCGCCACACTTGCCGAGGACCCGAGACGGACCGCCCGGCCATCGGATCCCGCGCGACACAGACTACCGCCTCCCCTCGGGAACCCTCGGCCCCACGGCGAGAAGCGGGAAAGGCAGACTCGATTGGGAACACGAACCGATGGGGTGGAACCCGGAAGCTGTGCGCCGATCAAAGATGCCCTTCGATGCGGAAGATACCACACGGGGCGCGCCGGGCGAGGGGTTTCCCCCAGCCGAGGGGCGCCCTGCCGGACGTCCCTTCGGGTCCTCGCGAGTTTCGCCCGGCGTGGGACCCTTTCCGAAAGGGTCAGTCGGCGCGAAGGGGTCAGTCGGCGAAACGTCCCGATCCGTCACGGGGAGCCCGAGGATCGCTCAGTCCCGTCCCGAGGTGATCTGGGTCCGGAGGCGCTCCCACTCCGCGAGATAGATCGCGAGGTGCGCGTTTTCGGGCTCCTGGCTCTCCTTCTCGAGCAGGTCCCGTACCCTCTGCTCCTCCTCCGAATACTGGCCGCTCGTGAAGTGTCCGGCGAAGTGGGCGAGCCGGAGCCACAGCAGGTAGGTCGTGAGGGCGTCGTATTGATTGTACTGTATAATCCGTCGAAGCTCGCCCGCGAGCCACAGCTGCGCGACCTGGTTGCCGTCGACGTCTAGCTTCCCCGGGATTCCTGACTGCACCGCCACCTCGTGTAGCGTCGGGACCGCCTTTCCCCACCCACCCAGCACGCTCTTGAGGTCGATGTTCCAGTCGCTCGCCCGGGCGAAGTAGTCGATGCCCTCCCACGGCTTCTCCGGTCGCGCGCAGAACCCCTCCGCGCGGAGACCGAGAACCACTCCTCGTTGCACCATGATCTTGAGATCGGAATCGATCGAGTTGAATCCCACCAGTTGCGGGCGGCACCGACCGAGCGCGTCGAGGAAGGTCCCGACGACGTGGGACTCCCGAATCTCGTCGGCGCTCTCGGGATTGCGGGGTAGGCACATCAGATTCAGAGCCACCGCTCCGTCGGGGTAGACCCTGCGCTCCACGGCGGAGATGGCGACGATCCGGCACAGGACCGTCTTGAGAAAGGGCGTCGGGTCCTCCTCGCTCGCCCCGCCTTCCTGCCACATCACCTTCAGGATCTCCTCGGGCTCGCTCAGGGAGTCGGGGATGTCGTAGAGCAGGCGACCCGCCAGCGGATCGGGGACCCACTCGGCATCAAATGCCCACACGCGGTTCTTGACGTTCTTCAGCAAGCTTCACCCCCTCCGTCGAGGATCCGCGCAATCGCCAGTGCATCGCGCAGCGCGGCGACGTCATGCGTTCGAATATAGTCCACGCCCTGCGCGGCCGCGTAGAGCTCGGCGGCCAGCGTGGCGGGGCCACGCTGGGAGACCGCGGCCCCGGTGAGTGCTCCCAGGAAGGACTTCCTCGACACCGAGACGAGCAAGGGCAACTCGAAGCGCCGCCTGAGATCTCCGATGCCTCGAAGCACTCGAACCGAGGCCCCTGCATCGGAGCCCAGGAAGAAGCCCATGCCCGGATCCAGGATGAGGCGTTCCCGCTCCACCCCGGCCGCGCACAGGGCGTCGATCCGCTCGGCGAAAAACGCATCGATCTCCGCCGGCAAGGCAGCCGGATCCACCTGCTCCCGCGTCGCCCGCTCCGCTCGCTGAACCGAGTGCATCACCACCAGCTTGCACGCAGCGCGGGCCAGCACGGGATACATCGAGCGATCCGGGAAGCCGCGGATGTCGTTCAAGTACGAGACTCCGCGCCCGACGGCGTAGAGCTGTGTCTCGGGCAGGCACGAGTCGACCGAGACGGCGGCGCCCTCCGCCAGCAGTCCGTCCAGCACTGGCCGCAGGCGTTCGACTTCCTGGGCCGCCGAGACCTGCCGGGAGTCCGGATGGCTCGACGCGGGCCCGAGATCGACGGCGTGTGCACCGCTTGAAAGCAAGGCGCGGGCGTGCTCGAGGGCGGC
>DAOUZG010000081.1 GCA_030665705.1 Deltaproteobacteria bacterium
GCGCCAACGGCGCCGCCTACCGCGTAGCTCCGACCGTGCTGGAGGAGCTCGGTGCCGAGGTCATCCGGGTGGGCACCGAGCCGAACGGCACGAACATCAACGAGGGGTGCGGGGCCCTGCACCCCGCAAGTGTCCTGCGTGCCGCCCGGACCTACCGCGCCGACGTGGGGATCGCGCTCGACGGCGACGCGGACCGGGTGGTGCTGGTCGACGCGCCGGGCCAGATCATCGACGGAGACCGCATCCTCGCCATGTGCGCGTTCGACCTTCACGCGCGGGGCCAGCTTCGGGGGGACCGGGTCGTCGGGACGGTGATGAGCAACCTGGGTCTCGAGGCGGCACTCCGGGGCCGGGGGATCGAGCTTTTGCGAACCCAGGTCGGGGACCGAAACGTCGTGGAGGCGATGCGCCGCGAGAACCTCAACCTCGGCGGCGAGTCCTCCGGGCACGTCGTCTTCCGCGACCACAACACGACCTGCGACGGGATGCTCACGGCACTTCAGGTCCTGGCTCTCGTCGTTCGCACCGAGCGTCCACTTGCCGAACTCGCCGCCGTCATGGAGCCCGTTCCCCAGATTCTGCGCAGCGTCCCGGTCCGCGCTAAGCCCCCGCTCGAGGAGCTTCAGGAGCTGACCGCGCTGGTCGCGCGCATCGAGCAGGACCTCCGAGGAAAGGGGCGGATCCTCGTGCGCTACTCGGGAACCGAGCCGATCGCGCGCGTCATGCTCGAGGGCGAGGAGGTGGGACGGCTCGGGGAGCTTGCCGAGGAGGTGTGCGCCCTGCTGCGTCGCCTCGTCGGGGAGGAGGCGTCGTGAGTCGCAGGTTGGTCGTCAACGTGGATCATGTCGCGACGGTGCGGCAGGCGCGCGGTGTCCACGACCCGGAGCCGGTGACGGCCGCGAGCCTGGCGTTGCTGGGCGGTGCCAACGGGATCGTGGTGCACCTGCGCGAGGATCGCCGCCACATCCAGGACCGGGACGTGCGTCTCATCCGACAGATCGTGCACGGGTACTACTGCCTGGAGATGGCCCCGACCCCGGAGATGGTCAAGGTGGCCATCGAGGTGCGTCCCACGTCGGTCACCCTGGTCCCGGAGCGTCGGGAAGAGCTGACGACGGAGGGGGGCCTCGACGTCCGGACGAACGCGACGAAGATCGCCGAGATCGCGCGGGCCTTCGACGAGGCGCGGGTGCGCCTGTGTCTGTTCATCGACCCCGACCTGGAACAGGTCAAATCTGCACACCGCGTGGGGGCTGGGGCGGTCGAGATTCACACGGGCCGCTACGCGGAGGGCGGGCCGGCCACCCAGGACGAGTTCAACAAGATCTGCGACGCGGCGCGACTCGCGGCCAAGCTCCGGCTCGAGGTCGGCGTGGGACATGGGCTCGATTACGCCAACGTGGAGCCCCTCGTGGCGGTTCGAGAGATCGAGGAGTTCTCGATCGGGCACTCGATCGTCGCCCGCGCGATCTTTGTCGGGATGGAGCGGGCCGTCGCCGAGATGAAGGCGATTGTCGGCTAACGTGGCAGGGCTGGCAGGCTTGGGAGTGGGGCTCGTCTCGGTGCCCCGCTTCGAGCGAACGGTGAAGCGGTTCGGCAATCGGGTGCTTCGTAGGCTCTTCCGGCCGGCTGAGATCGACTACGCAGGAAGGCGCCGGACGGGGACCGAGAGCCTCGCGGTGCGACTCGCCGCTAAGTGGGCGGGACGGGACGCCCTCCGGGGCCTCGGGTTTGACCGGGTCTCGCCCCGCGAGCTCGAGGTGGCCCGCCTTCCGACGGGCGCCCCTACGCTCGAAGCCCGTGGCCCCATCGCCGCGCGGCTGGAAGAAGAGGGCCTGCGGTTCACGGTCTCACTGACCCACGACCGGGAGCTCGCGATGGCGAGCGTCTGGCTGGAGCGTGCGCCGCGGCACGCTAGCGCTAGCCTCTCGCGCCGGTGAACGCACACGAGCTCGACTTGCAGGGCTGGCCCTGTCCCACGGCGGAGGAGATGCGCCGCGCCGATCGGCACGCCATCGAGGCGCTTGGTCTGCCCGCCCGTCTGCTGATGGAGAACGCGGGCCGCGCCGTGGCCACCGCGATCCTGCGGCAGTTCCCGCGTATCCGAAGGCCCCTGGTCCTGTGCGGGTCCGGGAACAACGGCGGCGACGGCTTCGTGGTGGCGCGCATCCTGCGCGAACGCGACGACCGGATCCGCCCCGTCGTGAGGATCTTCGGAGACCGAGCGCGCATGTCCGAAGAGTCACGCTCGAACCTCGAGCTCCTGCTGCGAACGGGGGCGGAGGTCGCCTTCGGCGACGAGAAGGGCGACCTGCAGCTTCTCCTTGCACACGCAGACGCGGTGATCGATGCCGTCTTCGGGGTGGGCCTCGAGCGCCCCGTGACGGGAGAGCTCGCGGAGATCTTCAGTGCCGTCTCGGAGCTCGCGGTTCCGGTCATCGCGATCGACGTCCCCTCGGGCGTGTCGAGCGACACGGGGGCCAGGCTCGGGGCCGAAATTCGTGCGGACCTCATCGTGACCCTCGGGCTCCCCAAGCTGGGGCTCGCGGTCCGTCCCCTGGAGGCCGAGCTCCTCGTGGCGGACATCGGTCTCCCAGCCGAAAGCCTCGTGGAAGCTGGGATCCACCAGCGCGTCCTCACGCCGGAGGCGGCGGGGCGGCTCTTGCCCCCTCGGCCGCTGGACGGTCACAAGGGAACCTTCGGTCACGTCCTCGTGATCGCGGGCTCGGCGGGGAAGACCGGAGCGGCGTGCCTCTCGGCCGAAGGCGCCGTGCGGGGGGGTGCGGGCCTGGTCACCGTTGCCATTGCAGCGGACCTGAACCCGGTCCTCGAGGAGAAGCTCACCGAAGCAATGACGATTCCGATTCCCTCCTCGCTCGACGGTGCGTTGGGCGAGGATGCCGCCGCCCTTCTCGGGCGTGAGGCCTCGGCGCGAGACGCCCTCGTTGTGGGACCTGGCCTCGGGACGCGGCCCGAGACCGTGCGGCTCCTCGAGCGCCTCCTCCCGCAGCTGGCGCTTCCCACCGTGATCGATGCCGACGGTCTGAACGCTTTTGCCGGACGCCCCGAGACGCTCCGAACGAAGGCCCCCCGCATCCTGACGCCCCACCCGGGCGAGATGTCCAAGCTGCTCGGATGCTCGGTGGGGGAAGTCCAGGAGGACCGGGTCCGCGCGGCGCGCGCTCTCTCCCGACAGACGGGAGCCGTCGTGATTCTCAAGGGCGCACGCAGCGTCATTGCCGAGCCGAACGGTGAGGTGCGGATCAATGTCCCGGGAGGGCCCGGTCTCGCGACGGGAGGGACAGGAGACGTTCTGGCAGGGCTTTTGGGAGCCCTTCTCGCCCAGGGCTGTTCTGCTTTCGATGCAGCGTCCCTGGGAACCCATTTGCACGGTCTCGCGGGGGGAGAGCTGGGGCCCGTGGGGGGCACAGCCGGAGAGGTCGCGGCCCTGCTGCCCGAGGTGTGGGCGAGCCTCGACAACCCGGAGAAGGCGGATGGTGGCGGAGATCTTCGTCGATTCGTGTAGCCCCGAGGAGACCCGAAGCTTGGGCGCGAGACTGGGCGAGGAGGTCCGAGAGGGGGACGTGATTGCGCTCCAGGGACCGCTCGGCGCGGGAAAGACCTGTCTCGTGCAGGGGATTGCCCGGGGGCTCGGGGTCGACCCGCAGGTCCCGGTGACGAGCCCGACGTTTACGCTGGTGGGCGAGTATCCGAGCCGGATTCCCCTGCGGCACGCGGACTTCTACCGGGTCGAGGACTCCCGCCGCCTGGATGACGCCGGGTTTCGGGACCTGCTGGACGGAAAAGGGGTCCTCGTGGTGGAGTGGCCCGAACGGTTTCCGGACGCGCTTCCCGAGGAGAGACTCGAAATCCGAATCGAGATTCGGTCAGAATGCGAACGCCGACTCACGCTTCGGGCGCACGGGCCCCGGGCAGAGGGGCGACTGAGGAGGATGCAGGAGCGGTGGCGCTGATTGTTCAGAAGTTCGGTGGGACGTCGGTGGCTGACGTGGATCGGATCCGACACGTCGCGCAGCGGGTGGTGGATACGCAGAAGGCGGGCAACGACGTGGTCGTGGTGGTCTCGGCGATGGCGGGGGAGACGGACCGGCTGGTCGGCCTGACGCGTTCCTTTGGTGCCGAGGCGAATCCGCGCGAGTACGACGTGGTCGTCTCTACGGGGGAGCAACAGACGATCGGGCTGCTTGCCATGGCGATTCAGGAGCTCGGGGTTCCGGCCCGCTCCTTTACCGGAAGCCAGGTGAGGATCCACACGGACGAAGCACACGCCCGCGCCCGGATCGCCTCAATCGACACCGAGCGAATTCGCAAGGAGCTGGCCCGCGGTTGGGTGGTCGTTGTCCCCGGCTTTCAGGGAATCGATTCCGAGGGCGACATCACAACCCTCGGTCGTGGGGGCTCCGACACCAGCGCCGTGGCGGTTGCAGCCGCGCTCGGCGCAGATGTCTGCGAGATCCTCACCGATGTCGCGGGTGTGTTCACGAGCGATCCGAACGTCGTCCCCAATGCGCGCAAGCTCGACCGCATCTCGTACGAGGAGATGCTCGAGATGGCGAGCCTCGGGGCGAAGGTGTTACAGATCCGCTCCGTCAAGTTCGGAAAGCGCTACGGAATTCCCATTCACGTGCGCAGCACTTTCAGCACCGACGAAGGAACCTGGGTGGTACCGGAGGACGAGATCATGGAAAGCCTGGTCGTCTCGGGAGTGACCTACAACCGCAACGAAGCAAAGGTGACGATGTTCGGTGTGCCCGACCGTCCGGGCGTCGCCACGCAGGTGTTTGCACCGATCTCCGAAGCCGGGGTCGTGATCGACATGATCGTGCAGAACGTCTCGACCCAGGGGTTGACCGATATCACCTTCACGGTTCCCCGTGGCGACCTCGAGAAGGCGCTTCCGATCGTCCGCGGCGTTGCGGACGAGATCGGGGCCGCGGGCGTCACCCAGGACTCCTCGATCGCGAAGGTCTCCGTCGTGGGGCTCGGAATGAGGGATCACGCCGGGGTTGCCGGGCAGATGTTCCGGGCGCTGGCCGAGGAGGGGATCAACATCCAGATGATCAGCACCTCCGAGATCAAGATCTCGGTGGTGATCGAGGAGAAGTACACGGAGCTCGCCTGTCGGACGCTGCACGACGCGTTCGGTCTCGGTCTCGACGAGCTCGCGACCGCCGAGCCGTGACCCCCCGCGTTCCGGACGCCCGGGCCGCTCGTCTTCTCGGCCTGGCCGTGGTCGCCCTGCTCGGCCTGAGGTTCGGGCTCCCCCCGAGCGCACCTGGCGAGATCTCCGTGGTCGACCGCGGCACCGGCTGTGTGCTCGGGGAGGCGAGCGCCGGCGAGCGCTGCTCCTGCGACCGGATTCCCGCGCGCGTGCGGTGGGTCCTGGGGCTCCCGCTTCCACTGAACGAGATCGGGGTCGATGGGCTCGATCTGCTTCCGGGCATCGGGCCCGTGCGGGCCGAAGCGATTGCGCGGGACCGTGCGCGACGCGGGCCGTTTGCAAGCGTCGAGGACCTCACTCGCGTCGAAGGGATCGGCCCCGGGACGGTGGAGCGCCTCCGTGGTTTGCTCGTGGTAGGAGGTGCTGGCTGCAGCACAGGCGCCGATCTGGACGGGCGCGCGGACGGGCAGATTCTGCTTGACTGAGGAAAGTAATCACAGTCGCCCGCAGTGGGTCCGGGTTCTCGGCGCTGATCGTTCCTGACGCGCGCAGCTCGGCTAAGGTGCCGGGGCGCCCGTATACGCGACACAGAGCTGAGCGTCGGGGGCGGAGCTCACCTCCCCACGCGCGATCGCAAGGGCGTCGCTGACGTTGCAGAACGTGTCCCCATCGACGTCGCACTTGTCGAAGTCCGGGTCCTCGGAACCGAGCTCCCCGCGCGCGATGGTGAGGGCATCCGCGACGTTCGTGAAGCCATCCCCATCCACGTCCCCGCACTGACAGGCGTCGCCGATGCCGTTGTCGTCCGTGTCGTCCTGGGCCGAGTTCGGCTTGTGCGGGCAGTTATCGACTTCGTCGCCGATCCCGTCGCCGTCCGAGTCGTCGCTGATCGCCTGCATCGGAAGGGGTTGCCAGACGGGAGGCTCCCGCAGCACGGAAAGCGGCCGGAACCCGAGCTCCGCCACGTACTGCGCGTGGACGGTGTCGGTGTCGACGACCTGATTCCCGTCGAGATCGGTGGAGAGGTTGCCGTAGAGGAAGGCCCCTGCGCCCACCCCTGCCAGGTCTCCGGTGCCGAACGGGTCCTGGATCGCGGTGGCGCGCGCGTCCTCGTTCAGGAGGATCGACGAGGTGAAGCCACCCAGCGGCGCCGAGGAGGGGATGACCGATCTCGCGAGCTCCGAGACGAGGTCGAGCGGGAACTCGAAGACGCCGAGAAGCGTCGCCCCCTCGCTCACCGTATGCAGGGGGGGCTGTCCCGCCGTGGCCGCAGCCGCGTTGAATCCGTCCAGAGGGCCCGTCGGGAACTCAGTCGGGTCGAGAAGGCGACCCGCGTAGTTGCGGGAGAACGGGTCCACACACCCGCCGGGGTTTCCCGGATCGAGCTGACAGCGCTCCTCCGCCGGGTAGATCGCGAGGTGGAGGGAGAGCTGGATCCGCGACTTCTCGATGGCGCTCGAGACTGAGGCGGCGGTCCGCGTGGTGAGGCTGTCCAGGTCGCTCGGGTTGCCTTCGTCCGGGCTGGTCTGGTCGGAATAGAGCGTCACGATCGAGCCGGAGATATTCGCGGCCCCCTCGCCGTCCTGCGCCATCGACCAGTCGTAGACGGGGTTGTTGAGGTCCCCGAGCGCCGCCGGGTCGAACGGAAGAATCCAGGTCACAAAGTCCGTGCTCGACGGCGGCACGCTCGCGAGAAACGCGTTCCCGGGCAGGTCGAACTCGGAGCGCCCGTCGATGACGCCCCGCGAGTGGACGTCGAAGAGCATGGCCGTCGGAGGACCGACCGGGTCGGCAACCGTCGTGGACGAGGCGAGGAAGTCGATCCCGCGGCGACAGTCCCCTTCCACCAGTACCAGGGGTGGCGTGGCCGGGCTATCGACGTTGCCCGATCCGAGAACCGCGCCGAGCAGGTCGGAATCGGAGGTCGAGCTCTGAGGGGCGAGGGCGCAGATCCCGATCCCACGCCCGCCGATCGCGATATAGGGGACGTCCGCGGCGTGCACGGGGGTCAAAGCAAGCGCCCACACCGCGACTCCCAGGAGTCGTACCGCCCGATCCATGTCCCCTCGCCTGTTCGCAAGACTCGTGCCAGGAGCGTAACACCGCGACACGCAGAATCGAGCGAAGGGGTGGAAAGGGACTTCCCAAAAAGGCGAACCGTCCTACCTACGGCGGCAAGTCGATTCTGAGGTCGCGAAGGTCGGTTCCTACCCTGTCCGTCCTCGAAGGGGGTGAGCGTCCTCGAAGGGGGTGAGCGGTCGGCGCCGCCCGCTTAACCGGGGCAGAGCGGCCGTGAGCAGCTAACCTACCCTTCGACGGTGCAGATTTACCTGGATTACAACGCGACGAGCCCACTCCGGCCGGAGGCCCGCGAAGCGATGGGTGAGACGCTGGACGGGCGGTTTGGCAACCCCTCGAGCGTCCATTGGGCCGGGACGGCGGCTCGTGCGCTGGTCGAGAAGGCGAGGGGGCAGGTGGCGTCGCTC
>DAOUZG010000132.1 GCA_030665705.1 Deltaproteobacteria bacterium
CTGGTGGCACGCGGGCTTAGATCGAGATCCGCTGCCAGGTTCCGAGCAGGAATCGAGGCACGTGGACCGCGGCACCGACTACGGCCCAGACCACCATTGCGGTCCACGCACCGTGCAGACCCAGCCCGATCCCCGACCCGAGCCCGTAAGCGAGCGGGAGAAAGAGGAGCCAGGCCACGATGATCCCGCACCACAGCGAGAACCGAGTGTCGCCGGCGCCGCGGAGTGCCCCACCGGCCACGATCCATACCCCGTCGAAGAGCTGCATGGCTGCGGAGTAGAGCAGGATCACTCCGCCCAGCTGCACGACGTCTGGATCCCGGTTGAACAGGCCGATCAAATGCTCACGCGTTGCGAGAAACAGCAGCCCCACCGCGATCCCGTACAGTGCTCCCACGCGGAGTGCGGAGATGCCGCTCCGCATGGCGATATCCTTCCGACCTGCACCGATGTACTGACCGACTAGCGTCGTCCCAGCCTGCCCCACCGCAATCATCTGCATGAATGAGAGGGACTGGATCTGCACCACGATCGTTGTGACCGCGAGAGCCGTGGTCCCGAACGTTCCCACATAGATGGTAAAGACCGCGTAGCTCCCCATGTCGAGAAGCCAGGTCACCCCCACCGGGACTCCGACCCAGAGCAGCCGCCGAATCGGCTCTGCGGAAGGGAGGAGCGGTGGCAGCGTCGGAAGCCCGTGGCGCCGCGGCGCGCGCAGAAAGAGCCAAACGTGAGCGGCCAGGGCGGAGCCTTGCGCAAGCAATGTGCCCCAGGCCGCACCGGCCACGCCGAGCCGCGGCAGGCCGAACGGTCCGAACATCAACATGTAGGTCGCCACGACGTTGAGCAAGTTCGCAGCCACCGTGATTCGCATGGGCGTGCGTGTGTCGCCCATTCCCCGCCAGAAACCCTCGAACACCATCACGAACGAGAAGGCCCACACGGCGAACACCCGGATGCGTGTGTAGAGGGCGGCGAGCGGTGCGACGTCGGCAGAGGTGAGGCTGAAGTAGAGGGGGCTCGCGAACACCGCGAGCGCGAGCGCCGGCAGAGCACCCAGGGTTACGAGGTAAAGGCCCTGCCACGTGAAGCGGACGCAGCCGGGAAGATCGCCCGCCCCGAACCGCTGGGCGACGAAGGTGTTGACGCTCGAGAGGGTGCCGTTGAGCAGCGCGTAGGGGACCCAGACGAGGACCCCCGCCAGCCCGACCGCTGCGACCTCCGTCGGGCCGAGGCGCCCCGCGAACGCGGTATCGACGACGCTCATGAGGCTCGACGATGCGGTCGAGACCACGATGGGCGCCGCCAAGCGCAGTAGCTCCCCCGGGCGTCCGGCACCCGCGGGGTCGATGGGTCGGCGCGTCGTTGCACGCTCTTCGGTTTGTGGTAGCGGCTCCTGCATGCAGGCTCCCCGTCCCCGTCGTGACCTCCGAAGGATATCGGGGGTGTCAAGGTCGGCCGAGTCGGCACGCGCTGCTACCCTCGAGGCCGTGGATGCAAGGCTTGCCTACGCGACCGGGCTTGGAGAGATCCGCGTACGCGGTCTCGAGTCGGACGAGGAGTACCTGCTCACCGGACGTTGGATGATGGAGACGCCCGACCAGCGGGATCAACGCGTGCTGTTTCGATGGCCGACGTGGAGCCCCGACGGGAACCGCATCGCCGCCGAGGGCCTCTCGGTCGCCGAGGCTGGAATCGACCGGGCGCTGCTCTGGGTCGTGGACGCGGACGGGGTCCGCGCCGAGGCGCTCGAGGAGCTTCCCCGAACGGGCCTCGTCTATCTCCAGTGGCAGCCGGACGGGGCTGGGCTTCTACGTCTCACCGGGGCCGGGGACGGGCGGCTTCGGCTGGCCCGCGCGGGCAGCTCGAGAGCCCTCGTCGAGGGCTCCCCCCTCTTCCTGTCGGCGCTCGCGGGCGGGGCGGTTGCGGCTCACGTCTTCGCGGGGAGGCCGGAACGCGCGAGGCTGCTTCTCGTCTCCGAAGTCGAAGGAGAGGCCCGCTCGATCACCGACCGCCCCGGTAGCTTTCGGGCCCCATGCCTCCTCCCGGCGGGAACGCTCGTGTTCACGGTCCGGGAGGAAGGCCACGAGAGGCTCGCGATCTGGAGCTCGGAGCGCGGATACGAAGAACTCCCCGTGACTCGTCAGGGCCGCATTGCCCTTGTCCCCGAGACAAGTGGGGGCGTGCTGATCGCGAGCGGCCCCGCGGACGAGGCCGAGTACGCGAGGCTGGAACGAATGCAAGGGTCTCCGTGGTCCACGGAGCTCCTGTCGGAGACCTCTTTCTCGGCCGTCTTCCCCGTGCAAGACGGCCGCGTTGGACTCGTGACGGCCGAGGATTCGGGTGCGTTCTCGTGGCGGCTACTCGAAGGCCCGGAAAGCCCGCCGCGGGAGCTCCTCCGTTTTGTCCCCACGGAGGAGGAGACCCTCCGCCTCGGCTTCTTCGACCAGTATCAGGGCTCCCACAGCCCCGTCGCGCCCGACGGGAGCGCGGTTGTCGTCGCGGGGGTGAACGTGCGGACGGCTAGCCTTCCCGGAGAGCCCCAGCTCTACTGCGTGCCTCTCGATGGCTCGGGCACGCCGCGCGCGCTCGGCCCGGGACGCTTCGGCGTGTGGGACCCAGCGGCTAGCGGCGGAGCTGAAGGAGCAGCACGGCGCAGGTGAGGAGGAGGATCCCCCCGATCTCTGCAAGGGCTGCATTCGCTCGAAGCTCCACGTCCTGCACGCCTGCGCGGAGCAGGTCGGACCCGTACTGCTGGAAGACCGTCCACAGGATCGTGTCGTCGTCCAGACCCTGCTCGACGAGCACGCGAATGGCGACTCGGAGCTCCTGCTCGATTGGCAGTCCGGCGATGCGGCGTGGGTGACAGGAGCAGGACACGAGCAGCCGCTCCTCGATGCGCTGCGCGCGCGCGTCCCCGGCGCCGGTCTCGTCGGAACACGCGCTGCCGAGCGCCAGCAGCAAGCCGAGAAGCCCCGCCCGCACCCAGCTCACGATAGGATCTCCTCCAGGTCGCGCAGCAGCTTCTCCGGTGGGTGTTCGAGGCCGAGGTAGCGTCGAGCGATGCGCCCCTCGGTATCGATCAGAAAAGTGGCGATTGTGTGGTTCAGCGTTCCGTCCGGTTCACGTAGCCGCCCGATTCCGTAGCGGTCGATGACGTCGGCCACGGCGTGCGGCTCGCCGGTGAGGAACGACCAGGAGCGAAGATCGGCACCGCGGGCCTCCGCATACCGGCGGAGCTCGTGGGGGGTGTCGTACTCGGGATCGAGGCTGACGGAGACAAAGCGTGTGCGTGCGGCCACGTCCGGGGGGAGGCGCCGCTGAAGCGCCACGTGCGTCGACGTGAGAATCGGGCACGGACCCGGGCACCGCGTAAAGATAAAATCGAGCAGTACGACCTTGCCCCGGAGCTCGGAGAGCGCCAGAGTGCGGCCGTTCTGGTCGACGAGGAGAAACTCGGGCGCCGGATCCCGCTCCGAAATCACCTCGAATCCATCCGGTGCGGCGGTCGACGTATCGTGGCCGACCACGGAGATGGCGGTGATCCGCAGGGTCGTTGCCTTGCGCTCCAGTGTGAACCGCACGCGTACGCCTGGCTCGATCGCTTCGAGAAGGCTCGCCGGCACGACGTCGAAGTTCATCGTCATCGCGGGCATGAAGCCGGGGATGTCTTCGTGCGCGATCTTGACCTGCCCGGCCGATGCGTCGACCGCGCGCACGACGCCGTTGACCTCGTAGGTTTCGTGGGATTTCGTTCCGCAAGCGAGCAGCACCGCGACCGCGAGGAGAGCAACCACTCCACGCGAGGCGGCGTGTGCACCGCCGAAAGGCTCGACCGCTCCTTGGCGGTCACTCTGAAAGAATCGGAGTTCCCTCATATTGCACGCTCCCTCGTGAACTGCGCCACGCTCGTCTGCGTAGCGTCCTCTGCGCGGCTTTCGGCAAACCACCGGAAGAAGTGCGCTCCGAACGCGACCCAAAAGACGAACGCGGCCGGTATCCACATGAGCAGCCCTCCGATCTGCTGGTCGCTGATCGGAGCAAGACCCCAGACCCGGGGTGCAACCGCATAGGCCGGGTAGAGGACGGTATCGGCGAAGGTGATGAGCAGTCCCACAAGCTTCATCGGGAACGGAATCGCGAGCAGGTAGACGAGCTGTACGACCCTCGTTGCGCGGTACTCCGGGGCGGGCGCCAAAACCGGCCACCAGCCAACTGTTGCGGTCCCGATGAACAACACGTGCTCCAGGATGTGAATGTCGAGCCGGAGCAGGGTGGAGTTGTAGAAGGTCGGAAGGTGCCAGAGCGCCAGCGTTCCGTTGAAGATCACGAAGGCCACGGGCGCCGAGCCGAGTGTCCGCGCAAGCGCGGCAAGTGGCCTGGGCGCGAGAACCCTCCGCACCAGCCAGTCCGGCGTCCCGAGCAGCAGGAGGGGCGGCACGATGAGCGTGAGGATCAGGTGCTGGAGCATGTGAACGGTGAACAGGTAGCTGTCGGATAGGTCGTGGATGGGGCCGGTCAGCACGAGGAAGAGGATCAACGCCGCCGCGACGAAGGCGCTTGCCTGCTCCCAGGGTACCGGCGGGCCCCACCCGAACCGCCGGCGCAGCGGACCGACGCAGAGCCCGTAGAGACCCACGAGGACGACAAGTCCCACGGGGATGCTCGGGTGGATGCTCCAGGACAGGGGCATGGCTCCGCCTCTTGCCGGTGCCCTCCCGGGGCAGGTCTCCCCGAGGGGGGCGCTCCCTCACAGATGCCGAGCAGAAGATAGCCGAGCGCGGGTAGACTGGTCCCGCGCTCGAACGGGAAGAGGGTCCGGAGGGGAGGGGGCGCATGCTGCTCCAGGGGACACGGGTCATCGAGATGGGGGTCTGGGTCGCTGGGCCTTCGGCCGGGGGGATCCTGGCCGACTGGGGAGCCGACGTGATCAAGGTGGAGCCCCCGGCGGGGGATCCGATGCGGGAGCTCTTCCGATCCCTCGCGGGGATGGGGATTCCGGAGAGCCCGCCGTTCGATCTCGACAACCGCGGCAAGCGGAGCATCGTCGTCGAGACCCGCACGGAGGAGGGGCAATCGCTCGTGCGCCGCCTCGTGAAGGGGGCCGACGTCTTCCTGACGAACCTTCGCCCCGGTGCGCTCGAGCGAATGGGCCTCGACCCGGAAAAGCTCCGTCAAGAATCCCCGGAGCTGGTGTATGCGATCGTGAGCGGCTACGGGCTCGAGGGTCCGGAGCGGGACCGCGCCGCGTACGACGTCGGGGCGTTCTGGGCTCGTTCCGGCGCAGCGCACCAGGTAGGTCCACCGGGTAGCGAGCCGCCCTCGATGCGGGGGGGCTTCGGCGACCACGTGGCGGGACTGGCGACCGTCTCCGGAATCCTCGCGGCGCTGCTCGAGCGCCACCGCACGGGCCGGGGTCGCGTGGTCGAAACGTCTCTGCTTCGCACCGGGATCTACTGCCTCGGGTGGGACTTCGGCATCCAGCTCCGGTTCGGGAAGGTGGCACGTGCGGCGCCCCGCACCGAGCCCCAAAACCCCGTGCTCAACAGCTACCGCGCTGGCGACGGACGGTGGTTCTGGCTGCTGGGTCTGGAGGCCGACCGCCACTGGTCGAAGCTCGTGGGGGTTCTCGAACGACCAGAGTGGGAGCGGAATGAGCGCTTCCGTGATGCGCGTGCCCGGCGCAAGAACAGCCGTGAGCTCGTGACGCTCCTCGATCAGGCGTTTGCCGAGCATTCGCTCGAGGACTGGGCGACCCG
>DAOUZG010000111.1 GCA_030665705.1 Deltaproteobacteria bacterium
CTCCGTCGCGCCCCCCGCGTCCCACATGACCCGCATGATCTCTTCGGGCGGCGTGTCCGAGTCCGACAGGCCGAACAGGAGCCGACCGGCGAGCGGGTCGGGAATCCACTCGGCGTCAAAAGCCCACACCCGATCCTGAACGTTCTTGATCACGTGCGCGACCCCGTCTGCGAATCGTATCAGGTTTGAGCCTCGACTTCCTACCCGCAGTCGACCGAATGGCCCTCGGCCCTGACTACCGGCGCGACGGCGGGGCTACACGCCAGATCTCGAATTCGTGATAGGGATGGGTGTCGAAGGATCTCACCCGTTCCCAACCCGCCTCGCTGAGCTCCGCCTCCCGAACGCCTTCGCGCAGCTTGCGCTCGGGGGGTGGTCCTACGGGGAGATCCCCCGGGCGGTATTCGAGGATCGCCAGGCGCCCACCCGATCGCAGCACATCCCGAAGACGACTGAGGTACGCCACCCGGTCGGTGAGGTGGTGGTAGGTGTTCGCGATCAAGATCAGATCCATTCGACGAAGGGGGAGGTGCGGATCGTCGTAGGAAGCCAGAACCGGCACGATGTTGTGGATGGACTGCTCCGACATTCGGGCCCGCAAGGCATCGAGCTGCCGGGGCTCGACGTCCACGGCATAGACCACCCCGCGCGGGCAGGCGCGTGCCAGACGCAGTGCGAACACGCCGGGGCCGCTTCCGAGATCGGCAACGACGGCATCGGGGGCGGGTGCGAGCGTCTCGACGACGAGATCGGGCCGGAGGTACTGGAGCCGTCGCGGGCTCTCGAGCATCCGGATGTAGTGCGCGACATCCGCGGGGCCGTGGAGATCGCGGTTGTGCAGGGGTCCGGGGTGAGCGGCACCGTGGCAGGCCAGAAGCGCCGCAAAGAGCAGCAGCGCATGCGCCCCGAGCGGTCGAATTCGACTTCCCCCCGCTGCCGGTGTCGACATCGCTCCTTTTTTCCCTCCTCCAGGGCTGACGCGAACCGGGACCTCCTCGGGTGTGGAGCCCTCTAGAGCGCGTCAGATTCCCTACAGAAAAAGCTCGCCTCTGCGCCCCAATCGCGTGTAGAATGTAACCAAGGCCAAGAGGTAACTCAGCGAGAGGGGGAGAGAGAAATAGACCGGCGTAGTGTCGGAACCGGACCCAGAGCCGGGTGCCCAACCCTCTCGACTCGAGACCGATCCGCTCCGGAACTATGGATTTAACTTCCGAATTCACAGGGGCCGAGGTTGCTTGCAGGGGCATCAGCGTCCTCTTCGAAGAGCTGGAGAGCTCCGGCCGTTCGCCCGACGTGCTGCTGAGCGGGGTCCGGTATCCGCTCGAATACATTCGGAACGAGAACCAGCGGATCGACTGGGAGAGCTACCGAACGCTCATGGCCAATGCGGGCCGAATCTGGACGGACGAAGAGCTCGTTCGGATCGGCGGGGCGTTGGTGCATTCCCGATGGGCCTACCCGCTCGCCGTGATCGCGCGGTTCTTTTACTCGGTCACAAACGCCTATCTATGGTTGGCTCAGCCCCAAACGGGCGGGGTCAACCTCTATTTCTCCTGCGTGCAGTACACGGCTCGAAAGACCGGCCGGAAGCGGCTGGATTTCTCGTACACGATGAGGGAAGGCTACGAGCCCTGCCGCGAGCTTCACTTCATGCTGAAGGGGCTGCTGACACAGCTTCCGACGGTCGTCGGGCTGGAGCCCGCGGCAGTCGAGCTGGAGCAGACTCCGAACGGGGCACGGTACGAGGTTCGAGCTCCGCGCGGCCAACCGCTTGCACGGATCCGAACCGCGCTCGGCTTGCCGTTCACGATCACAAAGAGGATTCGCGAGCTCCGGAAAGCCCACGAGCTTCTGCACGTACGCTTCCGAGAGCTCGAGGCACACATCGCCCGATGCAAGAGAACAGAGGACGATCTCCTCGCCAAACAGGAGCGCTACCGGACCCTCACCGAGGAGGCCTATGACACGATTACAGAGACCGACGGCGAGGGTCGGTTCGTTTACGTGAGCCCCAACTTCGGGGAGGCCCTCGGCTACGCTCCGGGGGAACTCGACGGAGAGCAGGGCCTCGAGCTGGTGCACCCCGAGGACCGCGAGAAGCTCGGGGCGGCGTTCGTAAACCTCGTGGGGACCGGAGTCTCGCAGAAACCCGCCTACCGAGTCAGGCGCCGTGACGGTAGCTGGATCTGGGCCGAGAGCACCGCGAACATCTACCGGACACCGAGCGGAGAGACTCGAGTCGTCATCATCAGTCGCGACATCACCGAGCGCAAGCAGGTCGAAGAGGAGCTCCGGATCGCCAACGAGCGGATGCGGACGCTCGTGGCCAACGCGCCGGTCGCTCTCCTCGCGGTCGACCAAAACGGGGTGGTCACCGTCTGTGAAGGGCGGGGATTCGAGGCTGCCGGGATGAAGCCGAGCGACCTGGTGGGGCGTTCACTTCTACAGGTGTACCGCGATTCCCCGGGAGTTCGGGTTCACGGCCGGCGGGCCGTCGAGGAGTACTTTCAGCGCGCGCTCGCGGGTGAGGACTTCAGCATCACGCTGGAGGTGGGAGAGCACGCGTTCGAGACCCGTCACACACCCATCCGTAGCGAGAGCGGCGAGGTCATCGGCCTCATCGGGGTAGCCACGGACATCACCCAGCGGGTGCAGGCCGAGGAGGAGCGCACGCGACTCGAGGCCGAGGTCCAGCAGGCGCAGAAACTCGAGAGCCTGGGGGTCCTCGCCGGGGGGATCGCTCACGACTTCAACAATCTGTTGACCTCGATCCTGGGGCACGCCGAGCTTACCCTGGCGGATCTCGATGAAACGTCACCCGTGCGAGCCCACATCGAGCGGATCCGTGATGCGGGTCGACACGCCACCGACCTGACGCGTCAACTGCTGGCCTACGCGGGCCGCACCCACGTCAGGGTCGAGCCCGTGAATCTCTCCAGGCTCGTCGAAAGCATGGCCGATCTGCTCAAAGTCTCCATCTCGAAGAAGGCCGCCCTCAGCTGTGAGCCGGCCGCCGACCTTCCCGCGATCGACGCCGATGCGGCTCAGATCACACAGGTCGTCTTGAACCTGATCACCAACGCCTCCGAAGCTCTCGGCGAAGAGGGCGGACGCATCACGCTGCGTACCGGGGCGGTCGAGCTGGATCGAGGCGAGCTTGCCCGGACCTACGCCAGCGAAAATCTCCCCGAGGGGCCCTACGTCTACCTCGACGTGGAAGACACGGGCGTCGGAATGGACGAAGAGACGAAGTCGAAGATCTTCGATCCGTTCTTTACGACGAAGTTCCCGGGCCGCGGGGTGGGGCTGGCCGCTGTCCGGGGGATCATCCGGGTTCACGGAGGAGCGATTCAAGTTAGGAGCCGGCCCGGGCACGGCACCACGTTCCGGGTTCTCCTTCCGCGTAGAGAGCAGGTCGAAGAAGTTCCGGTCGAGGCCCACCCGAGCGGCGAAGCCTGGAGCGCCGGCGGTACCGTTCTAGTGGTGGATGACGAAGAAGGCGTACGAGACGTCACGGAGGCCATTCTCCCGAGATTCGGCTTCGAAGTGCTGACCGCTGCGGACGGGCCCACCGCGGTGGAGTTCCTGCGGGCTCATCGCGACGAGATCGTCACGGTGCTTCTCGATATGACGATGCCCGAGATGGACGGCGAGGAAGTCTTCCGGGAGCTGACTCGGATCCGGCCCGACCTCCCCATCCTCGTCATGAGCGGATACGCGGAGCACGAGGCGGTGACGCGGTTTACCGGCTCCGGCTACGCGGGCTTTCTGCAGAAGCCCTTCACGATCCAGGTCCTCGAGAGGACCCTCCGAGAGGCTCTGGCGCAACGGGGACCGGGCTCCGCCGAATAACGAAGAGGGCCCCCATCGACCCGCGGGTCCGCCCGCAACCCAGACGCCTGCTCGGAGCGCCGCGGGCGAGGTCCAGAGCCCCGGCCCCGGGAAAGGGCTCCCAAGAAGGCTCGGAGGTGCGATCATAGGAGAGGCAGGATCCGGCTCCGCTTCGCAGCCGGGCATCCGGGACCTCGGAGGCGAAGCGCGCCCGCCCGAAAGGAGGATCGGATGGAGATCGAGCGGATCGGCATCGTGGGTGGTGGTCTCATGGGCTCGGGTATCGCCGAGATCTGCGCTCGGGCCGGGCTGGACGTCGTGCTCCGAGAGGTGAGCAACGAAGTGATCGACGCGACCCAAAAACGGATCGAGCGGTCGATGGACCGCGCCGTCCGATCGGGGAAGGTCGATGAGGCGGCGCGCGACGAAGCCCTCTCCCGAATTCAGCTCAGCACCGACTACGACTTGCTGGCGGATCGCCAGCTCATCGTCGAGTCGGTCATCGAGGACGAGGATACGAAGATGGAGGTCTTCAGACTGCTCGATCGCGTCGTCAAGGATCCGGCAGCGATCCTCGCGTCGAACACGTCCTCGATCCCGATCATGAAGCTCGCCATGTCCACGAAGCGTCCGCAGGCGGTCATCGGTATGCACTTCTTCAATCCGGTGCCCGTCCTCAAGCTCATGGAGTTGGTGCCCACGCTTCTCACCGCCCCGGTGACGGCCACGCAGGCCGAGTCGTTTGCGCGTGAGGTGCTGGGTCGCAGCGTGATTCGATCGAAGGACCGGGCGGGCTTCATCGTGAACTCCCTGCTGATTCCCTACGTCCTCTCGGCGGTTCGCATGTTCGAGTCGGGGTTCGCCACGCGTGACGACATCGACTCGGGGATGGTGGAGGGGTGCAACCATCCCATGGGCCCGTTGGCACTCGCGGACCTCATCGGCCTCGACACGATGGTCGCCGTGACCGAGTCGCTTTACGAGGAGTTCAAAGAGCCGCTCTACGCCGCGCCGCCTCTGCTCTCGCGCATGGTGGAGGCCGGGCTCCTCGGCCGGAAGGTCGGCCGAGGGTTCTACGAGTACAAGCGGTAGCGCCGGAGCAAAAAGCCCTCAACACGCGCGTGGGTTGCGCCTTCCCATCGAGGGGGGCTGTGGCATAATCACATCGTGAGCGGTAGGCCACGGGGCGGTTCGGGCGAGTTACCGGCTCTCGGGTCCTGAATTCTCTGCGTCTCGGAGAGTCGGCGTAGGGGTTTCGCCACTGCCAGGCTTCACGGGCGCAGAACCTGATTCCTCGAAACAGTCACTCCCTCGAAATCCGACCCACTTACCCAAGGAAGGGGATCGTGCGATGACGACGCGCGAAGGGGAGAGAATCTCATGAGAGCTGTCCAATGGCTGTTCTCCGCGCTGATCGGCTGCGGGGCCGCGTTGGCGAGCGCACAGGGACCGGTGCTGGACCCGGTCCCGGCAAATACGTGTCCATCCGGAAAGAACCTGAAGCTCGTCTGGATCGCGAACGAGGCGGCCACGGATGGAGGAATCATCGGACCGGGCTTCGCGGAGACGATGGTGGTCTGCCACTCGACCGAGAAGTCGGGAGGAAACAACCTCGACATCTTCGTGCAGCTTTACGATTTCGGCGGACTTCCCGTCTCGACGGCAAGCGCCTGCGATGTCAAAGCGGGAAGCACGGCGGCGTTCGTGACGGGCCCCCCCTTTCCGCCCTACCTCCCGGTAGGCGGGGCCGGGGCGTTCGCGCCGCTCACGCCGGTAGTGCCTCCCGGCTCGCTCCGGATCCTAGGCACGAAGCCCAAGATCGTCTGTGACGTTACGCTCTACGACACCGGCGGGCCGACGGTGGGTTTCAGCCCTGGGCCGGCCTGGAGCAAGGACGTCACCGTCACGAAGGCGAAGGCGCCGCAGAAGGGGGATTGAGCCATGAGGAAACGGATCGCCTGGACATTGGCCCTGGCGCTCGTCGCGTCGACGGTCTGGGCGGGATCGATCGCAGACCCCATACCGGCGAACCCGTGCCCCGGCGGAGCGGCGTTCAAGGCGAAACTCGCCGTACTCGATGTGAGCTCCGATGGAACCGCCTTCTGCGGGGGGATCGTCAACGCCGACACGGCGATTACGTGCACCATCAAGGAGCCCGACTCGGGGGGCACGACGGCCGATCTGGTGATCGAGTACTACGACGAAACCGGTGCGCCGATGAACTCGCCCCTGGGAGTCGCAGCCGACACGTTCTGTGGCGCGTCTCCGGGAGACACGCTGACGTTCACCCTCTCGCCGCTGCCGCCGGGTCCCTTCGGGTTCGGTCCCTGGGTGGGACCTCCTGCGATCCCGGGATTCGTGGGGGCTGCAGGAGGCTCGTGTGGACCCGGCTGTGCGCGGCACGGCTATGCCCGCATCTTCTCGACGGACAAGAAGCTCCACTGCACGGGCACGCGAATCGACACGAGCGGGTTCTGTCTCGGCGCCTCTCCGACACCTCTGACGACCAAGAACCTGACCGGGATCAAGATCGCGCGTCAGAAAGGGGACTAAGACCGTCCTCTGCAGCGCGTAACGCGGCGAGGGTGCATCCCCTTCCAGGTGGAAGG
>DAOUZG010000106.1 GCA_030665705.1 Deltaproteobacteria bacterium
TGTTCCTCGTCGGAGACATCAGCTCAGGCGATGACCTCGCGCCGCTCCGTCAGCTCGAGGGCGCGGCGGCGCGCCAGCTCGGCCTCGTGGTGGAGGAAGCGGGCGGGGTCGTCCGCGACAAGGCGAGCTACCGCGCCCTGCTACTGGAGGCTCCCGTGATCGAGCTCGATCCCAGCGCCGCGTCCTCGCGTAGTCTCCACGCAATCGCCCGCCGGATCCTCGGCACCTCATCGTCACAAGCTCACTCAACTCCCTAACCACATGCCTCATCTGGTCCGGGCGCCCCTGCGCCCATGCAGAGCTTCGATGGCTCCGACGAGCTGAGGCGCAGAGCAGCCAGGCACGAATCGGGTCTTCGCCGTCTTCGCAGGACGACGTAAGATCTTGTGCATGGACGTTGAGGTGCAGAGCGGCGCCCCTGAGGGGGCGACCTGGATCGAGACACGGAGTCCCGACCGGGGTACGGAGGAAGCCCGGTTCTGCATCCTGTCTCGCGGTGACCGCGTCTGGGGCCGGTGTCGTTTCCCAGCTCGCGCGGCCGCGGGCGACGGAGCCGTGATCCTGCTCTCTCCCGACGGAGACTCGCAGAGCACCTTCGTTGACGCGGCGCTCGAGCGGTGGAGCTCCTGGGTCACGGTGGCGAGTCCCGATCTTCCGCTCTGCGCCAGTCGGCGCAGCGAGAAACTCTCCCCGGCCGCGGTGGACCGAGAAAGCCCGCTTCGCGCTCGACTCGCGCGCGACCTCACCCGGCAGCTCGAAGAAGATCTGGCCAGCCTGGTGCGCCTGCTCGCCGCGTTCCGGAACGTCGATCGCGAAAGGACGGCTCTGGTGGCTCTCGGGATGAGCGGGAGCCTCCTGCTCCCGTTGCTGGAGCGGAAGGGGTGGCCACTCGTTGCGGTGCTGGCGCCCCCGCCCCAAGCGACCTCGCTTCCCGCGCGGGTATCCGCGTTTCCGATGCCGACAGATGCCGCGACCGACGGGTGGCTCGATGAGGTGGGAATCTACCTGCGCAGCGCACTCGGCCTCGGCGGGACCTGAGACGAGGGATCCGGAACCGGCGGACCGACTTCCAGCGCGAGGAGGGTCGCCGCGGTCACGAGCCAGGGCAGGGCCAGGAAGTTCAGCCCCGGCACCCCGAAGGTAAGCAGGGCCGCTCCACCGAAGACGCCGACCGGGATCCGATTTGCCCAGACCCACCGCCGGCGAACGCGGAAGGGTGTTCCCCGCCGATCCAAGAGGTACCCGGCGTAGTCGAGTGGGAGAAACAGAGCCGCAAAACCGAGCGCGAGCGGGACGGTCACGAGATGGAGTCCCGGCACGAAGCCTAGGACGAGGAGCGTTCCCTGCACCGCGACGAAGAAGAGCGCCCGCTTCGCCTCCTGCCAGGCCACCCTGAGCGAGGCCCACAGCATCCCGATCAGATCCGTTCCACCCGTCTCGAGGACGCTTCCGGCTCGAATACGCTCAACGCGACGCGACAACTCGTCCAGGAAGGGTGAAGCGAGAATGCCCCCGACTAGCGTAAAGGTCAGGTAGACGACCACGGCGAACGCTGCGATGAGGATCCACTGGGCGAGCCACGCCAGTACACGAAGGGGTGTGATCCACAACCAGCCGTACCATGCGTCGGGCGCCGGAACCGCGAACCACCCCTGCACGGTGGAGGTCAACGAATCGAGGGCTGCGAAAAACAGTGCGGCCGCCAACGCGAAGGCGACCACGCTCAAGACGATCGGGCCCACGGCCATCGGCCAGAGTTCTCGGTGGTCTCGCAGTAGACCGAGGGCACGCCGCAGACAACGGATCCCGATGAGTGGCCCCGCAGGTGTGTGCGACGAGGACCCGGAAGCAGTCGAGACGTCGGCCAAGGGGCAGCGACCTTAGCGGAGCGCCTTCTCCGCCGCCGGCCGCGGGTCCGAGTGTCGCGCGGACTCCGTCGGCTGATCCGTGGACCGACGCGCCTGCGGCTCGACCGGCTCGAGGGCCCCGAGCGCCTCCTGTGCGCTCTGGAACCGCGCCTCAGGCTCGATGGCGAGCATCCGGAGGATTACCCCCTCGAGACCGACGGAGAGCCCGGGCACGAACTCCCGGGGACGCGGCCGCTCGCGCGAGCGGTGCTGCTCCAGAACGTCCCGTCCGGTGAACGGGAGGCGCCCGGTGGCAACTTCGAACAGGCAGACACCTAGCGAGTAGAGGTCGCAGCGGGCATCGGCGTGTCCCTCGGCCTGCTCCGGGGCCATGTAGTGGATCGAGCCGGCAAGCATCCCCGTGCGTGCCGCCTCTTCCATGGCACGGGCCACCCCGAAGTCGGCGATCTTCAGGAGCTGGTGACGGGTCCACATCAGATTCTGGGTCTTGATGTCTCGGTGGATGACCCCAACTCCGTGGGCGTATGCGAGACCCGTCAGTGCCTGTCGCGCAACCCTGAGAACGCCGCGTGTCGGAAACGGACCGTGGGACTCGACGAGCGTGCGCAGGGTTTGACCCTCGAGGTATTCCATCGAGAGAAACATCGTCTCGCCCTCACGAACCACGTCGTAGATCGTGACGACGTAGGGATGGTTGAGACGAGCAGCGGAGCGCGCCTCGGAGAGGAAGAGGGAGACAACGCGAGGGGAGCCCGCGACCGCCCGGGGCAGACGCTTCAGAGCCACCGTACGGTGGAGAACCCGGTCGTAGGCCTTGAAGACGATCCCCATCGAGCCGCGCCCGATCTCCTCGAGGATCTCGTAGCGCCGCGCCGCGCCGCCGGGCACGCCTGTTATCGCCGGGCGCTTGGAAGGGTCGACCTGCTCCAGCTCCTCGAGCCGTCGCTGCGCAGCCGCAAAGTCGGGGTGCTCCGCGGGAACTCGACGAAACGCGCGGACGGCCCGCGCGCGGTCCCCGATGCGGTGGGCCGCTTCCCCGGCTCGGAGGTGAAACCCAGCGCGTTCGAGCAGAGGAACGGCGCGGGCGATCAGACCCGCACGCTCGTAGCAATCGGCGGCCTCCGTGTAGAGGAACGCGCGCGCGTAGGCGTCGCCGGCCTCTTCCCACCGCTCCACGCGGCTGTAGAGTTCAGCCGCGGGTCGCGCCTCGCCCGCGGCCAAGAGTGCTTCTGCAGCCATGCCCCAGCGCCCGAGCGATTCGAGAAGCGGTGCAGCTCGACCGGGCTGACCCGCGAGCAGGAAGTGCTCTGCGGCGGCCTCCGTCTCCCCGCGGATTCGGCAGTAGTCGCCCCAGAGGGCCTGCGCCCCTTGGTGGTTCCCAGCCTGCTCGAGCGCCCGGGCCGCGCCGGCACGATCGCCCTGGAGTAGAAGCTCTGCAGCCTCGGGACAGCCATCGATCCGACGGTCGGGCTCACGTTCGAGGTCCACCTCTACAACCTCGGGACCCTGAAAGGTCACGTGGACCTGCTTGGCCACGACGCGTCCTGCGTGTCCGACCCAGAACTCCGTGGGGCCGAAGGGGAGCTCCAGGTGGAGGCTCCCGTCCGACCGGGTCGGGCGGACGGGCTCACCGGAGTCGACGCGGGCAACCCGCGCCTGAGAAACCGGACACCCGTCTCGGGTCACGCGAACGCGGAGCCAGGCAAAGCTCGGCCGAAAATCGAATAGGATCTCGCGGGACTCCCGCGGCCCGACGCGTACGCACTTCTCTTCACGGAACTCACCGACGGTCTTGTTCAGCGCGGGCTCCTCGACGCAACCCGCTACCGCGACGTACCAGGTGCCGGGCCGCAAAGGTCCGACGGAGAGTTCCCGGCCCTCCGTCACGCGGTAGATTCGCCCCCCGAGCCGAACGCGCGAGACCACCTGCGGATCGAGGTGCGGGTGGAGCGACGGAGGCAGGGCACGACGCGCGACCCGCACCCGAAAATCGCCCTTCATTCCGGGAGCGACCGAGAAACGAACGACGAGCCTCCCGCGGATACTCCAGCAACGGAAGGCGAGAAGCACGATGAGTGCCGCGAGAAGCCCTGCCAGCGCGGCGGCATCCAGCGGAAGAGTCATACGCAGCCCGCCCCCGTCACGAACGCCAGAAGAACAACCGGTGCCGCTTGCCTGCCCACCCGCAAGTCCGACCTCCAACGCGGGATCCCCCGGGCTGAATCGGCCCCCACGCCGAAGGGGTTGAGCCAGGCCCACTAAGACCTGCCGTCGACCTCCCGGATGAGGGCGAGGATCCGGTCGCGCCTTCGCGCGAGTTCCTCCTCGCTCGGAGCTTCGACGTTCAGCCGGAGAAGCGGCTCGGTGTTGGAGGGCCGAAGGTTGAACCACCAGCCGGGGTACTCGATCGTCAAGCCATCCAGCTCATCCGCCTGCCCGTCGGAGAATTCGTCGCGGATCCTCCGCAGGATCGGGGGCACATCCTGCACCCTCTGGTTGAGCTCGCCGCTCCGCGCGTACCTCTGGAAGGGCCGCCAGAGACTGGAGAGTGGCTTCCCCGTGAGCGCGAGCGCCTGCAGCACGAACAGGAACGCGGCGGTTCCGTCGTCGGCGACGTACCCCACCGGAAACCGGAAGTAGTAGTGGCCGGACAGCTCGCCCCCGAAGATCCCCCCCTCTTCGCGCATCCGCTGCTTGATGAACGCGTGTCCCACGCGGCTCCGCACCGGAACCCCGCCGCAGTCCCGAATCACCTCGGGAACGACGCGGGTCGATCGCAGGTCGTAGACGATCGGGGCACCCGGACCCGTACCGAGCAGCCCCCAGTCGAAGGCCGCCTGCGTCAGGAGTGCCGTCATCAGGTCCGCGGCGACAGGCTCGCCCTCTTCATCGACAAACACAGCTCGGTCGCCGTCGCCGTCGAACGCCACCCCGAGCTGCGCTCCCGTTCGTCGAACCTCGCGGATCACGTCCTCCAGGTTCTCCCGCTTGATGGGATCCGCCTCGTGGTTCGGAAAGGTGCCGTCGGGCTCGAAGTAGAGTCGCGTGACCTCGAGGGGTAGACGGTCAAGCAGATGAGAGATGCCCTCTCCCACGATGCCGTTTCCCGTGTCGACGACGACCCTCAGCGGGGGGCGCTCTGGGAAGAGCTCGAGGAGACTCTCGAAGTAGGGTTCGTGAACCGACTCCTCGCGGACCCCGCCCTGCGGCGGGGGCGGAGGCGTGCCGAGGTAGGGCCGCGCGAGGTCGCGAATCTCGGTGAGCCCGGTCTCGATGCCGATCGGGATCGCCTGCTTTGCGCAGATCTTGAAGCCGTTGTAGCCACCCGGGTTGTGCGAGGCGGTGATCATCACGCCCCCGGCAGCTCGGCGAGCGGCAGTCGCGAAATAGACCATGGGGGTCGTGACACGGCCCACGTCGAGGACGTCAACGCCCTCTCCCTGAAGACCTTCCAGCAGCGCCTCGCGGAGCGGGATTCCGCTCTCGCGCATGTCACGCCCGACCACGACGGGCGAACCTCCCAGGAACCGCGCCACAGCGCGGCCGATGGCCCGGGCGGCTTCGGGATCGAGCTGATCGGGGTAGGTACCCCGGATGTCGTAAGCCTTGAAGATTGCGTCGTCCATGAGAGACGAGTGTGGGCAGTCGGCACGTTGACTTCAACCGGCGCGTGGCCGATTCTCGGGGGCGATGTTTGGCTTGGGCGTTCCCGAGCTCCTGATCATCCTTGTGATCATCGTGGTGATCTTCGGAGCGAGCCGGCTCCCGCAGATCGGGGAGGGGGTCGGCAAGGGCATCAAGAACTTCCGCGCCGCCATGCGGGAGCCCCCGGAGATCGACGTGACGCCCAGCAAGGATGCCGCCGAAGAAGAGCCGGAGCCCCGCTCCCCTTCGGAAGGCTGACGGGAGCACCCGAAACAGCGGGCCTGTAGCTGGCGGGAGCGGAAGGCCGTTCGCGTGTGGCTCCCGCTTTGTGGCTAGAACCCATCTCAGAAACCCCGGACCGAGTCAGACCGCCCTGGCGACGGGAGTGGGTTTTTGAGATGGGTTCTAGGAGCCCGAGGTCCCGCGAACGTCCGGAGTCCGGAGCTGGATACGAACGCGGCTGGCCTCGGGAGGGGGGTTCCGAAACAGAATCGTGAACCCTTCCGGATTTCCCTCGGCTGCACGCCTTTGCCGTCTTCCTGCGCGAACGGAGTGAGTCGCCCTCTCCGAGCCGTCGAGAACCGCGCTCAGCGCTTCGGGTCCAAGCGCCGCATCGTCTAGGCGAACCGGGCGCGCGCGGACCTCTTCGCCAACCGGGCTCCCCTCACCGTCAAAGAGGGTGCCCGCGATTCGGGGGCGTGCCGTCCGACCTTCAGAGCTCGGCAGCGTTCGCCACTTCTCGAGGCGTCCGCGAACGACCAGGACTCGGTTGCCGGAGAGATCGTGTACGTGAAACGCCTCGAGATTCGTGGCTGTCCAGCCAGCCCCCCGTACGGCGGTGGGCCCGCTCACGTTGCCCGTAGCGAACACGACCGCGGCCCGCAGCGCCCCGCCCGCCAGAAGGAGGCCGAGCGCCAAAGCGGCCACTTTGAGGACAGCCCCGATCCCAAGACCGAGGGGGAGCCGAAGGTCCAGACGAGGCAGGGTCCACCCCCGTGCCCCTTTGGGCTTCGCCATCTCGTCATCGAGGCCCTGCGGCGCCTCATCATCGCTGAGGGCCGAGTCGAACGGGAAGGGAGGCACTCCCAGGTCTTCCGGCTCGAACGCGGAGACCCGCTGAGCG
>DAOUZG010000292.1 GCA_030665705.1 Deltaproteobacteria bacterium
CCCTCAGGCCTCCCTTGCGATCTGAATGAGTGTACAGCATAATGCTGTACATCTATGGCTCAGCGTGAGCAGCGCCAGCGAATGACCTTCCGGCTGGCACCGGATCTAGCGGCGGCGCTCCGCCAGCTCCCGAACCAGACCGCCTTCCTGGAGACCGTTCTCCGCGAGGCGCTCGGGCGCGTCTGCCCCCTCTGTCACGGGAGCGGCGACGTGCCGGGGGCACGCCTGAACGTCTCCAACCTGAAGCGTCTGCCCATGGGCCGACTCGACCGGGAGACCGCGGTGCAGCTCAAGGCGTTGGTCCGGCTGGGCCGCGCGCTTCTCGCGACTCAGCTCGAGCTCCAGGCCTCGACCGGGGATGCCGGACTCGGGTTCCGGCTCGCACGAGACGACGAGGTGCTCCTGGCCGGCCGGATTCCGCCGGGGCACAGAGGACTCAAGCTCACGCACTAGACCCTGCTGACTTCCCCTGGGAGAGGAGAGGAGGATCCCCATTGGCGACGATGATCACCGAAGAATGCATCAACTGCGGAGTGTGCGAACCGGAATGCCCCAACGACGCGATCACCGAGGGGGAGGAGGTCTTCGTCATCGACCCCGCGCTCTGCACCGAGTGTGTCGGCTTTCACGGGGTGGAGCAGTGCGCGGAGGTCTGCCCGGTTGATTGCTGCGTGGCCGACCCGAACAACCCCGAGGAGGAAAAGGAGCTCTTCGAGCGGGCCAAGCAGCTTCACCCCGACGAGGCCGATACGCTCGCGCTCAGCGAAGACACCTCGCGATTCCGAGCCGGGAAGTCGTAGACGGGTCGTGGGCGGGAGGTTCTAGTCCTCGCTGAGGGTCACGAGCTTCGGCTCACCGAAGTGCTCGCCGCTGTGCGGGCACACGAGGAGCTCTCCGTTGTTGATCCCCCGGGCCACGTCCCAGGAGCCTGCGAGGAAGCTCCAGACGGCGCGGATGGTGCCCGCATGACAGACGACCACGACATCGCTCGCGGGGTGGGCTCGCGCGAGGCGCGCGAGCACGGAAACGGCGCGCTCGCGGACCTCGGAAAGGGTCTCTCCGTTAGGGGGACGCCACTGCCCGATGGGCTGTTCGCGGAAACCCGGCGAGTGCAGCGCCGACTCGTAGGGCTGCCCATGGAGATCGCCTAGGTTCTGTTCTCGGACATCCGGCTCCACCTCGATCGGGAGCGCCAGCGCCTCCGCGATGATCTCGGCGGTCTGGTGCGCACGGCGGAAGGGGCTCGAGATCAGGCGCACCGGTCGAAACCCCTTCCTCAGGGTCTCGGCGCTCTCGCGGGCCTGCGCACATCCGAGCTCGGTCAGGGGTACCTCGGGCGAGTCCGTGAAGGTCTCCGTTGCGTTCCCGACGCTCTCGCCGTGTCGAACCAGGATGAGTTGCCCCTGCATGCAGGTCGGTAGATAACAAAGGCGGCGCGCCGTAGGAAATCCCGATGATCCGCGTGGACGAATGTCGCGCGAGCTTCGCCTGGACTTCAGCCGCACGGTGTCCTTTGGAGGGGCCGGGTGGTAGGTTAGGGAATGGTCAGCATTGGCAGATGCGTGCGGGGCGAGGTGCGAAGCTGTGCGTGAGGAAGGGCACCGGCGCGTCGTGAGCGGCTCTCGCGTTCGCCTCGTGGTACTCGCGCTGGCGGGGCTCTCCTTTGTCGGGGGTCTCATCTTCTTCTACACGTCTCCCCGCGCGGTCGCTCGCCGGGCCCGCCTCCCCTCGGTGGAGAGCGGCCCGTCGGCTCCGGCTCCGCTGGAGCCGGGAGTCCAGGTCGTGGCGCGGACCGTGCGCTCCACCAACGAGCCTGCGATCGTGGAGGTGACGGGACTGATCCAGCCGATCCGCTCGGTCGTGGTGGCGGCGGAGGTCGATGGCCGCGTCGCGGAGGTTCCCGTCGAGGAGCACAGCCGGGTCGAGGCCGGGGATGTGCTCGTACGGCTCGATCCCGTCTTTCTCCGTGTGGCCGTGCATCGGGCCGAAGCCGCGGTGCAACGCACGCGTGCCGCGCACGGGCTGGCTCAGCTCGAGTTCAAGCGCCAGCAAGGGCTTGCTCGCGGCCAGGTGGCAAGCGCTGCGGACCTCGACCGTGCGCAGAGCGAGGAGCGCTCGACGTACGCGGCAGTTCTCGAAGCAAAGGCGGCGCTCGAGGATGCACGGGCGAGGCTCGAACGCAGCGAGGTACGCGCACCGTTCGCCGCGGTGGTCCACCGTCTCGAGCTCGAGCCCGGGGCGTACCTGAAGACGGGCTCCCCGGTGGCCGAGCTCATCGATCTCTCGACGGTCGAGGTGGGGATCGAGGTCACCGGTCGCCAGGTCGTGGCGTTGCGCGTCGGCCAGCCGGTCTCGGTGGAGGTGCCCGTCTACGCCGGAGAACGGTTCGAGGGGACAATTTTCGCGATCGGTCGGGCCGCTAGAGACGGGACCCGGAAGTACCCGATCATCGTGCGCCTCCCGAATCCCGATGAGAAGCTTCTGCCCGGCATGGTGGGCACGGCGCACCTCCGTCTCGCCGCATCGGGCCCCTCGCTCCGGATCCCACGGGAAGCGGTTCGACGGGAGTTCGAGATCGAGTACGTCTTCGTGGTGGAGCCTGATGAGAACGGTTGGGCGCGGGCTCGTCGGCGTCGGGTGGTGACCCGCTCGGTGCCGTTTGCACCCGAAACCGTCGAAGTCGTGACGGGCCTG
>DAOUZG010000007.1 GCA_030665705.1 Deltaproteobacteria bacterium
CCAACTCTACGTCGCCTACTAATCGCTCCCGCCGTCCCGAGGCCACTATCTGCGCCGTCACGTACCCGGGTCAGCTTGCCTTGCACCTCGGCTTGTGAGGTCTTAGCGGGCTACCGGGCGGCTGAGCCGCCCTTCCCGCGCGCCGCGCGACTTCGTGCGCGGCTTGCCGGGCCCCTTCCCCGCCGTCCACCCGCAAGGCACCCACGAAGTCGGGTGCCGTCCGGGCAGGCGAGCCTTGCTCGCCGATAACCCGGAAAGACTCGGATCTAGCCTCGGCGCCCGACATCTTTTTGAGCAGTTCCAGGCGCAGGGGGGCTCCCCCGAAGGGCCGTTGGCGTCTGCGACACAGGCCCAGAGGGGGTCGCCCCTGCGCCCGTGCAGAGGGCGCCCGAACCAGACGAGGTATGCGGTTAGGCGGTTGGGTGAGCTTGTGACGATGAGGTGCCGAGGATCCGGCGGGCGATTGCGTGGAGACTGCGCGAGGACGCGGCGCTGGGATCGAGCTCGATCACGGGAGCCTCCAGTAGCAGGGCGCGGTAGCTCGCCTCGTCGCGGACGACCCCGCCCGCTTCCTCCACCACGAGGCCGAGCTGGCGCGCCGCCGCGCCCTCGAGCTGACGGAGCGGCGCGAGGTCATCGCCTGAGCTGATGTCTCCGACGAGGAACACGCAAATCCGGGTCCGGCTCTCTGCCTTGGCCAGCTGACGAAGTCGGCTGAGACTCTCGGTGAGGCCCCAGGGTCCGTTGTCGACGGGGACCAGCAGACCGGTGAGCGACCCCGGCCCCAGCCAGGCGAGGAGAGCTGAGACGTACGAGGGAGGAACCGCGGCGAGAACGTGCGCATCCGGCTCGACGCCGCGGATGGCCTCTCCCAGTGGTACAACCCGCTCGTCGACTCCGTCCCCGGAGGGGAGCTCAACCCGGCACCATCGTAGGCTCGGAGCCCGCGGCCGAGAGCTGGGCCCGGAGAAAGGAGCGATGACCCGAACGGGCCTCCCCTCTGCGGCAAGCGCGGCAGCGAGGTCGGTTGCAAGGCTACGGTCGAGGGGGCGAAGCGGCTCGGCGATCAGCAGCCACCGAGCCTGCTCACCGGAGGCCGGTGCCCGCGATCGAGCGCGCGCCGCCTCCTGCTCTTCCTCGGGGATGAAGTAGTGAAGAACGTCCCCGAGGCCGCGACGCCGCGCTGGCGACACCGGCGTCTCCTTTCCGCCCGGTGCCGCAGAGGACGGGGCCCCGGGCTCAGTTGATGATCAACACCGAGTTTACACGCCCGGCGGGGCCCTCGACTCTTCGGGGGTTGCTCGGGTCGGCCTCCCAGCTGCCGTCGATGTAGTACTGGTACTGGTAGACGCCCGGGCCGAGCCGCACGACCTTCTCCCAGGTTCCGTCGGGGTTCTGCCGCGTCTCCACATCCCGATCCGGGATCCAGTTGTTGAAGTCCCCGGCGAGCTGGACCTCGCGAGCATCCAGGTTGCGGTACGTAAACACCACCCCCTTCTCCTCCGAGGGTCGCAGGGGCGGTGAGGTCTCGGCCGAAGCCGAGGTCTCCAGCGAGGGCGTCTCCTCGGCCACTTCCTCTGGACGGTCGAACAGGATTTCCAGGGCGAGGGACATGTAGTCGACAAACCCGTAACAGCGTTTGTCGAGTCTCGAGATCGGCACCCCCCGCTGCGCGGCCTCCCTCAGGCGGACGTTCTGCCGGATCACTGTGTCGAACACGAGGTCCTTATAGGTCTCTCGGATCTCTGCCAGAGCGCGCTTCGCGAACCGCGTCCTTCCGTCGAAGAGGGTCGGAAGAATTCGGAGCCGGAGATCATGCCCGATCCTCTCCTCCAGGAGCCCGATCGTCTCCAGCAACTTCGTCACACCGTGCATGGCGAAGTAGCTCGTCTCCAGGGGCACGACGACCTCGGTTGCTGCGCGCAGGGCGTTGAACGTCAGGATTCCCACGTTCGGGGGACAGTCGATCAGGATGAACTCGTAAGGCTCTGGGGCGAGATCGAGGGCCCGCGCGAGCCGCTCGGTCCGTCCTGCAGCTCCCTCCGCGGCCAGCTTCTGCTCGAGGGCGGAGAGGATGACACCGGACGGGGCCACGTCGAGGTTGGGCGCAACGGACACGACGATCTCGTCGAGCTTCGCCGCGGAGGATTCCCCTTCCGCAAGAACCTCGTAGAGGTTCTCGTCCAGCAGATCGGGATCGAGGCCCAGGCCGATCGTGGAATGGGCCTGCGGATCCATGTCGATGACGAGAACCCGGTGTCCCTCCTCCGATAGGCACCCACCGAGGCTGACCACGGTCGTGGTCTTGCCACACCCCCCCTTCTGATTGACGACAGCGATGGCGCGCATAAGGGAGCTTTCCTCCTATGACCTAGAGGTCTCGCCTCGGGAGGAGACATCCGTCCTCGGCTCGTCGGAACGCCGGGGAAGGCATAACTCGGATCTCTGGCTCTCGAGTCCGGTGGACGGGTCGGGTCGTTCGTGGAACGATCCCAGCCGAAGAGAAAAAGGGGGGTAAGAACCCGGCTCTTGCCGGGCTCGCCACTTGGCGTTGGGCTCGGCCAGCTTGCCCGCCCGTGAAAGAAACGACGCCTCTCACACCCCCCGTACCTCAGGCGTGCTGACAAAGTAGCGGTGACGTAAGCAAATGGTCAACTCCGCCAGCTCGATAGGTCCGACCGCGGCGCCACGCGTTGGTGTGATCGACCTCGGTTCCAACACCGTGCTGCTGCTCGTACTCGAGAACGGCGGGCGCGTAGTGGCGGACGAAGCTCACATCACACGGCTGAGCGAAGGGCTCTTCGAGCGCGGAGAGCTCCAGGCGTCAGCCAAGGAGCGCACGACCCAGGCGGTTTGTGAGCTGGCTCACCATGCCCGACGCGCTGGAGCGGCACGGGTGGTCGCCGCGGGAACCGAGGCGCTCCGAACCGCTCGCGACGGGCCTGAGTTTCTCGAGCATCTCTTGACGGAAGCCGGTCTGGATGACGGGAGGGTGCTCACGGCTGAGGAGGAGGCCGCCTTTGCGATAGAGCCTCATCGAAGAATCAAACGTGGGGATTACACTACAGTCTTGGTGATCGACGTAGGGGGGGGAAGCACGGAGGTCGCGTGGGCCCAGGGGTCCAGGCGGGTTGAGTGGCTGAGCCTTCCCCTGGGCTCGGTTCGGCTCACCGAGGCGAACGTCCGCTCCGATCCCCCGAGCCTCGCTGAGCTACGTGAGATGCAGCGGGAGGTCGAGGTGGGGATCCGCGGGGCGCCCCTCACGGCGGTCGCCCGGGAGCTCGAAGAGGGGGGGGAGGTCGTGGCGGTAGCAGGAACGGCGACCACACTGGCGGCGCTCGATCTGGCGCTTCCCGCCTACGATCCGGAACGCGTCGAGGGCTACGTCATGACACCCCGGCAGATGTACGGCTGGATCCAACGGCTCGCCCCTCTCACGGTCGCCCAGCGCCGGCAGTTCTCCGGGATGGATCCGGGACGCGCGGACGTAATTGTCGCCGGTCTGCTGATATTGCACGCGGTCCTCGAGGCTCTCGCGGTGCCCAGATTCCGGGTCAGCGGGCGGGGTGTTCGCTACGGGGTGGCGCTTCGCCTCCTCGAAGCGCCCGGCCCCGTCTGGTAGGCTCCGAGGAGGTGACGACCGAGCCACTGGTGGTGATCGGGCCCGAGGGGCCCCGCCCCTTCATGCGCGGGATCCTGGTGCACTCGCTCGTCTCGCGAGGCGTGCCGTTCAGCGTCGCGTTCGAGACGGCGAAACAGATCGATGATCGCCTCCCCGATCGGGGGCAGGTCAAGCGTGAAGAGCTCGCACAGCTCCTCGATGAGCTTCTCGGAGATCGCTACGCCCTGGATGCCCCGTCCATCCATCCGACCCCCGAGCCCACGCGGGTGGTGGACCCGGAGGGAGGCGTCCAGCCGTTCTCCAAGGGAATTCTCGCTGTTTCGCTCCAGGGGGTGGGCCTCGAACCGCCCGACGCGCACGACCTGGCGCGGGAGATCGAAGGCCGCCTCCTGGGGGAGGGGCGCCAGGAGATTCGTCGGGGGGAGCTGCGGGAGCTGGTGACCGAGACGATCGAGCGCACGCGCGGAGATCTCGCGGCAGAGCGGTACTGGGTGTGGCATCAGGTGCGCGACGCCGGGCGACCCATCTTTCTGCTGCTCGGGGGCTCCACCGGAGTAGGGAAGACATCGGTGGCTGTAGAGGTCGCGCGGCGGTTGGAGATCGCGCGCGTCCAGTCGACCGATCTCATCCGCCAGATCATGCGCCTGATGTTCTCCGCAGACCTCATGCCCGAGATCCACTGCTCGACCTACGAAGCCGCCCAGGCGCTCAAGCCGGAGCTGCGGGGTGCGGCAAACGCGCTGATCATCGGCTTTCGAGAGCAGGCGCAGAAGGTCGCGGTGGGGGTCCACGCGCTTCTGGACCGCGCCGTGGAGGAGGGCACGAGCCTGATCCTTGAGGGGGGACACCTCTTACCGGGGATCGTGGACGTGTCGCGCTATGCGGCGGACGCGCACGTCGTCTACCAGGTGGTTGCGACGCTCGATCGAGAGGCGCACCGGAACCGCTTCTCGGTGCGATACAAGCGAGCTCGAGACCGCGAGCCCGGGCGGTACCTCAAGCACTTCCGTGAGATCGGCCAGATCCAGGACCACATCCTGGGGGAAGCGGACCGGTACGAACTGCCGATCATCGACAACGTGAACAAGGAAGAGACGATCCTCTCGGTCATCCGTTCGGTCCTGGCCAGCATCCAGAGGCCCCTCGATTTTCGGGCGAAGTCCGAGGTCTCGTGACCGGGAGGAGCCCGAGGAGCGAAAGTTGACGCGCCGAAACTCGATGGGCCGCTTCCTCCCTCTGGGGATTGTCGCGCTGCTCCTGGCCTGCGGGACCCTCTCGGTCGAAGAGGAGAAGCAGCTCGGGACGGAGGCCCAGCGTCAGGTCCGCGATCAGTTCGACATGGTCCGCGACCGTGTCGTCGTCAACTACGTCCGCGACCTCGGTGCGAAGCTCGTGGACGCCGCGGACCCGACTCCGTTTCGATTCCGCTTTTACGTCGTCGAGGACGAGGCGATCAACGCATTCGCACTGCCGGGCGGGGCGATCTACGTGCACACCGGCACGATCATGAAGGCGAAGGACGTCAGCGAGCTCGCCGGAGTCGTCGCCCACGAGATCGGTCACGTCACGGCGCGTCACGTCGCCGAGCTCTACCCGAAGCAGCGAGCGGCCAGTCTCGGGGTGAACTTCATTTCCATCCTGGTTGCCATCTTGACCGGTAATCCTTACATCACGAACGCGGCGGGGCTCGGCGGGCAGGTGGCGGCACAGTCGTATCTCGCGACCTTCACACAGGATGCGGAGCTCGAGGCGGACATGCTCGCGGTTGAGTCGCTCATCCGCGCGGGCTACGATCCCCACGGCATGGTGACGTTCTTCGAGACCTTGAAGCGGGAAGCCGACCATGGGCTGGCGCTGCCGCAGTTCCTCTCGAGCCATCCCGCAACGGACGAGCGGATCGCGACCGTCCGCGCGGCGATCCGCGCACGCGAGCCGCTTCCCCCGCTGCGTCGAGACGACGGCGGGAAGCTCGAGATCATCCAGAGGCGGATTGACCTGATCATCGGCACCGACCCGGACGCCAGGTAGAGCCGGGTCAGGGAGAGTGCGCTTGGGTCGACCGAGAACCCTGGGAGAATTGCGGGAGTCCGGCTACCGAACGCGTTCGGTGCGGGAGGAGTTGCGCGCGAACCTCGTCGAGCGCGTTCAACGGGGCGAGGCGCTCTTTCCCGACATGATCGGGTACGACCACACGGTCGTGCCGCCCGTTGAGAACGCCATCATGGCCGGGCACGACATGATCTTCCTCGGCGAGCGGGGCCAGGGGAAGTCGCGAATGATCCGCGGGCTCGTGCGTCTGCTCGACGAAGAGGTCCCGATCATCGAGGGGAGCGAGACGAACGACGATCCGACCGCGCCGATCAGTCCGTACGGACGCGAACGCGTCCGCGAGCTCGGGGACGCGACGCCGGTGGCCTGGGTTGGCCGCGAGGAGCGCTACGGGGAGAAGCTCGGGACGCCGGACGTCACGATCGCCGACCTGATCGGGGAGATCGACCCGATCAAGGTGGCCGAGGGGCGCTACCTCGCCGACGTGTTCACGATCCACTACGGGCTCATCCCCCGAACAACCCGCGGGATCTTCTGCATCAACGAGCTTCCCGACCTCCCCGAGAAGGTTCAGGTGGGACTGTTCAACATCCTGGAGGAGCGAGACATCCAGGTGAAGGGCTTCAAGGTCCGCCTCCCGCTCGACGTTCTGGTCGTCGCGAGTGCGAACCCGGAGGACTACACCCGACGGGGCCGGATCATCACCCCACTGAAGGACCGCTACCAGGCGCAGATCCGCACGCACTACCCCGAGACGCGAGAGCTCGAGATCCAGGTGATGGAGCAGGAGCGACGTCGGCTCGAAGCCTCCGGCACCGACGTCTACGTACCCCCCTTCATTCGGGAGGTGGTTGCCGAGGTCACCCTCCAGGCCCGGCAGAGCCCCGACGTGAACCAATCCTCGGGCGTCTCGGTGCGTGCCTCGATCGCGAGCTACGAGACGCTGATCGCGGCGGCCGAGAAGCGGGCGCTCCTGCTCGGCGAGCCGGAAGGGGTTCCGCGCATCTCCGACCTTTCCGCCCTGGGTGCCTCGGTGACGGGGAAGATCGAGCTGGAGTACGCGGGAACCGACCAGCCCGAGGGCGAGATCGTCTCGAAGCTGATCCGTCGTGCGGTCAAGCTCGTCTTCGACGAGCGCTTCGGACCGGACGAGCTCGAGCCCGTGGTTGGGGCGTTCCAGGACGGGTGGAAGGTCGAGGTGGGAGACCGGATTGCATCGGCCGAGTATCTCGACGGCCTCGACCAGATCACGGGGATGCGGACGGCGATCGAGAAGCTGGGAGAGGACAAGAGCCCGGCGCGGATCGCCTCGGCCGCCGAGTTCATCCTGGAAGGGCTGCACCTCTCCAACCGTCTCAACAAGGAGGTAGCGGGCCGCCGGGTGCTGTACCGCTAGCCGTGGCCGTCTATCGCTACAGTCAGTGGGACGGGTTCCAGCAGCCGTTTTCCCTCGACGCCGACGAGGCGCTCGACGAGCTCTCGCGTTATCTCATGGAGGGGGTCGATGCAGCGTCCGCGCTCGAGTGGATGCGCTTCGAGGGCTTCGAGCTGGCCGGCATGGAGTTCCGCGTCATGGGCGTCGAGGATCTTCTGAGAGAGCTCCGACGCCAGGCCGATGCAGAGCTCTCGCGCTACAACCTGGACCACGCCTTCGACGAGCTGCGAGGCCGCCTGGACGAAATCCTCGACCAGGAGGAGCGTACGCTCACCGAGCAGTTCGGCCTCGAGTCCGAGCGCTGGAACGAGTTCCGCGCTCGCCGCGACTCCCTGCCAAGACGGTTGTCGGAGGCGCTCGAACGCTTCGGGGATCATCGCTGGGCGGATCCTGAAGCCGAGGCGGCCTATCAGGAGATGCGGGAGGGGCTCGACGACGTGCGGGCGCTCGAGGAGTTCCAGGGCCGAAATCGGTCGAGGCTCCGAGGACCCGAGAGCCTGGATTTCGAGGAAGCGGTCGAACTCATGGAGCGGATCGAGGCGCTCAGCCGAATCGCACGGGAGCTGCTCGAGGGAAATTTCGAGAGCCTGCCGCTCGAGGAGCTGCGAGAGTGGCTCGGGGAGGAGGGGGTTCAGTCGATCCTGATCCTGCGCGACCTCGAGGGGGCGCTCGAACGCGCCGGCTACCTGCGCGAGGGGGAGGGGGGGCCCGAGCTCACGCCGCGTGCGATCCGCAAGATCGGGGAGCTCGCGCTCGATGAGATCTACACTTCCTTACGTCAGGGGATCCCGGGTGCTCACGAGACCTGGCATCGGGGCTCGGAGCTCCCGAGCACGGAACGAAGTCGCCCGTACGTCTTCGGTGATCCCGCATACCTCGACACCGTCGGCACGCTGCGCCACGCCCTGCGCCACGTCTCGCCTGGCGGGGGGGACGAGCTGATCCGTATCGAGCCTACGGACCTGCAGGTGTTCGAGCCCGACCGGCTCACCGAGGCCACAACGATCCTGCTGCTCGACATGAGCTGGTCGATGTCGTGGTCGGATCGCTGGCCTGCTGCGAAGCGCGTCGCAATCGCCCTCGACCATCTGATCCGCACGCGGTTCCCGAGCGACCGCTTCTTCATCGTCGGTTTTTACACGAGGGCGCGGCAGCTCCAGGTACGCGAGCTCGCGGAGCTCTCCTGGAACGTGACCGATCCCTTCACGAACCTGCAGGAAGGGCTGATCCTCGCGGAGCGTCTCGTTGATCGGCATCCGAGTTCGAATGCGCAGGTGATCGTGATCACCGACGGTCAGCCGACCGCCTACTTCATCGATGGTGACCTCCGGGTCGAGTGGCCGAGCGGGTACGGGGGAACCAGTCCACGCGCCAACCGGGAGACCCTCCGACAGGTTCGTCGGATCACCCGCAAGGGGATCACGATCAACACCTTCATGCTCGACGAGTCGCCCGAACTCGTGGGGTTCGTCGAGAAGATGACGCGCATCAACAAGGGGCGGGCGTTCTACACGGCGCCCGACCGGCTGGGACGCTACGTCATGGTCGATTACCTGCGCCGAAAGAGGAGGCGAGTCCGGTGACGGCGAGCGGATCTCGGAGCGTGGCGACGCCGGGGTTGGCACTTCGGCGGCTCGCTCAAAACGTAGGCGGTCTGCTGCGCGATACGGCGATGCTGCCGCTCGAGCGCGACCTTCCCCGCGAATGGCTCGTGGTGCGGCTCGACCGCGGCCTCGCCGACACCCCGGCCCGTGCCCCAGGACTGGAGGAGTTCCTCCGGCTCCCGCGTGCCCTGCCGACGGTGCTTCTGGCGCTCGATCGCGCGGCACGAGATCGTCGACTGCAGGGGGTGCTCTTGCGCGTCGGCGCGGCCGGCATCGGTTGGGCGAAGGCGGTGGCGCTGGCGCGAGCCACTCGCAGGCTGCGGGAGACCGGCAAGCGCGTTGTCGTCTACGCCGACCGGACCGGCAACGCCGGGGCGTGGCTCGGGGCGCAAGCCGACCGGTTCTGGATGGCGCCCGAGGGTAGGGTCGACCTCATCGGGGTTCGGGCCGAGAGCCCCTTCGTGGCGCGAGCGCTGGAGCGGCTCCGGATCCGCGCAGACGTGCTCCAGGTGGGGCGGTACAAGTCCGTGGGTGAGGTGCTGACGCGCGACTCGATGAGCACGGAGAGCCGCGAGGCCCTCGAAGGCGTGGTCGACAGCCTCTACGGGACCCTAATCGAGGGGCTCGCGAGCGGTCGGGCCGCGTCGAACGGGTGCGCGCGCCGGTGGGTCGACGAGGGCCCCTACCTCGCGTCGGAGGCGCGCGAGATCGGCCTGGTCGACGATCTTGTCTACGGAGACGAGATCCCGACCCGTCTGGCGTCGTTCGACGGGGACGAAGGCGCGGAGCCGGAGGATCGGGAGGCCCGCCTCGTCGGTGAGGGGGGCTATGTCCGCATCTCCCGCAGGCGGTTTCGCTGGCGTTCGCTGTGGGACCGCCCCGATCGGATCGTCGTCGTTCCCGTGGTCGGGATGCTGCGTGCAGGCGCCGGATCACCCCGCGGCGTAGTCGGAGTCCTCCGACGGCTCGCCAGTGATGAGAGCGTCGCGGCCGTCGTCATCCGGGTCGACAGCCCCGGGGGTGACCCACTCGCGGCCGACCTGATCTGGCGCGCGATCCGCAAGCTCGCGGAGCGAAAGCCGGTGGTCGCGAGCCTCGGGGACACCGCCGCCTCCGGCGGCTACTACGTTGCGATGGGCGCCACCGAGATCGTGGCGGAGCCGACCACGCTGACCGGCTCCATCGGTGTGGTCTGGCTGATGCTGGAGGTCGGGGGGCTGCTCGACGAGATCGGCATTCGCGTCGAGGCGGTCGAGCGCGGCGCCCACGCCGGCATCTACGATCCCACGCGCGCACGCACGGACGATGAGCGCGCACGCCTGCGGGCTCAGGTGGAGCAGCTCTACCGGGATTTCGTCGAGAAGGTCGCAAGCAGCCGCGACCTCGAGACCGAGCGCGTAGAGGCGGTTGCGGAGGGGCGGGTCTGGACGGGGGCGCAGGCGCGTGCACACGGGCTCGTCGACGATCTCGGAGGCCTCGATCGTGCGGTGCTCCGGGCGCGCGAACTCGCGGGACTCCCACCCGAGGGAGAGGACCCGGAGTTCGTCCGCGGATACACGCTCCCGCTTCGCGAGCTTCTCCGGGCGGAGCCCGTCGCCCGAGAGGACAGGGGACCCAAGCTGCTTTGTCCGATCTGGATCCCACTCCGCTAGTCCCCGTCGTGGAGGCCGAGGAGCTCCGCAACCGAGGGCTTCGAGCGTGCCTGAAGGCGGATTCGGTGGTGCTCGAAATCGGCTTCGGACGCGCCGAGGCGCCGATCGAGATGGCCCGAGCGTTCCCCGATCGCGTCTTTCTCGGCGTGGAGGTCTCGCGCAAGCGCGTGCATCGTGCCGGGCGGCGCGTGGCGCGCGCGGGAATCCAAAACCTCCGGCTCATCCATGCGACTGCGGAGTATCTGCTGGAACGCGTGCTCCCGGACGACTGCGTCTCGGAGTGCTGGATCAATTTCCCGGATCCCTGGCCCAAGAAGCGCCACCACAGGCGTCGCCTGATTCGACCCGATGTCGTGGGGCAGCTGGCCCGCGTGCTGGAGCCCGAGGCCCTGCTGCACGTCTCGACCGACCATCCCGATTACGCGGAGTGGATCGCCGAGGTGATGGCGACGGCTTTCGATTTCGTGAGCCTGCACGACGGCCGCTGGGCCTCCACGAGGCCCGCTCGGCCCGAGACCGCCTACGAGGCCGAGTTCTTGGCCGAAGGGCGTACGATTGCCTACTTCGACTACCGGAGGAAGAAAGCGGCGCCTCTCCCTGGGACGCCGCCGGAGGCGGCCCGATGAACTCGGTTCTCGAATGCACGCCCGAAGAGCTCGCCGAGCGCTTTCGGGAGCAGGGAATCGAGCCTTTCCGGGCTCGCCAGGTGGCGGGCTGGGTCTTCGGTCGAGGGGTGCGCGCTTTCGAAGCGATGACCGACCTCGCACAGCCGCTTCGCGCCGAGCTCGCTTCGGGCTGGCGTACGACCGCGCTCGAGCCGGAAGGGGAGCTGCGTTCGAGGGACGGGACGACGAAGCTCTTGCTCCGGACCGAGGACGGGGGACGGATCGAGACCGTGATCATCCAGGAGGACCGCCGACGTACCGTCTGCGTCTCCTCCCAGATCGGGTGCAGTCTCGACTGCCCCTTCTGTGCGACCGGTCGCCTCGGGCTTCTCCGGAATCTCCGGACTGGGGAGATCGTCGATCAGGTGCTCCAAGCACGGGACGTCCTCGCCGCCCGGGGCGAGCATCCGACGCACATGGTGTTCATGGGGATGGGGGAGCCCCTTCTCAATCTCCGCCACGTGATCCCGGCGCTCCGGATCCTCACGCATCCCGGAGCCCTCGCCTTCTCGCCCGGGAGGATCACGGTCTCGACGGCCGGGGTCGTGCCCCAGATGCCGGTTCTCGGTCGGGCGATCCGGGTGCGGCTCGCCGTTTCGCTCCACGCCACGACCGATGAGGTCCGGGACCGGCTGGTCCCGCTGAATCAACGATTTCCGATCGCCAGCCTGCTCGAGGCGTGCCGCGCCTACCCGCTCCCGCCCCGCGGTCGGATCTCGTTCGAGTACACGCCCATCCGGGACCTCAACGATTCCACCGAGGATGCAACGCGCCTGGTGCGCCTGGTCTCCGGGATCCGCGCTCACGTGAACCTGATCCCGCTAAACGAGCATCCGGCCAGCTCTTTTGAACGGGCCAAGCCGGAGCGGGTGGACCGCTTCGCGGGCGTGCTGGCTCGCGCGCGCGTGCCCGTTACGGTTCGTCAAAGCCGCGGCGACGACATCCTCGCCGCCTGTGGACAGCTCGGCGCGTCGGATCCCCCTTTGGCCGCCGCGGCGGTGGGCCGATAACAGGGTCCAATGCTGTATGCGATCGGCGACATTCATGGTATGCGGGACCAGCTCGTTGCGCTGATCGAGACCCTCCCCCTCATTCCCGACGACCACCTCCTCTTTATCGGGGACTACGTGGACCGCGGGCCCGATTCGAAGGGGACCGTGGACTACCTCCTGGAGGTGAGCAAGGAGTACCGGTGCACCTTCCTGCTCGGGAACCACGAGTCGATGTTCCTGGCCTTCCTCGGCTGGGACGATCCCGCCTACCTCGCGGGCGAGGCGTTCCTCGCCAACGGAGGGGAGACCACCCTCGCGAGCTACGGCTACTTCTCGAACCCGGGGCGCTTCTCCATGGCGCCCGAGCACGAGGACTTCTACCGGTCGTGCCAGCTCTCGTATCTGGAGGGGCAGTACATGTTCGTACACGCGGGGCTGTCCCGGGATTCCCTGCCGCTGGCGGATCCGAAGTACGCGCTGTCGCGGGAGGATCCCCGCGAGCTACTCTGGGACCGAAACTCGATGGATCTTCCACACAGTTTGGGCTGCACCGTCGTCTACGGACACACCCCCTCTCCCGGTTTGCAGGTCCGCTGGAACCTCCCCTACTCGATCGGAATCGATACGGGGTGCGTGTTCGGCGGACCGCTCACGGCTCTTCGCCTGCCGGATGAGACGATCTTTCAGGTGTAGATCGTGAACGTTCACCCCTCGACTACGGAGGGCACGAGCATCGCTCTTCGTGGTGCTTCATCGAGGGATGCCTGCTACGCGTGGAACAGGGTCGCGACGGTGGCCACCACTCCGAGCGCGACCACGTAGAGACCCGCCGGAAGCACGAGGAACCAGAGCTGCGCGCGCCAGCGAGAGACGTGAAAGAGCGCCCTTGCACCGAGGTAGCTCGTCGCGAGCGACCAGAAGAGGAAGATGACCAGCATCGAGGAGTAGAACTCGTCAGCGTTCCACGCCGCCGCGTAGTTCTCGAACGCCACGGTCTGGAGCAGCGCCAGGACGATGACCGGACCGGCGCAGACGAACGAGGAGTAGACGTAGACGAGCCGCGCTCGCCTCGCGTCGGGGCTCGGATCGCCCGCCCAGCGCAGCCGCACGCGGTACCACCAGCCGCCCAGCCACCAGAGAAAGAGGCCGCTGAACACCCCCGCGGCCAGGACGAACCCCCAGTAACCGCTCCACGATTGCGTGACGATCGGTCCCCAGACCTCCCAGCCCGGCCTCGCCCGTCCGAACTCGGCGCGCAGTAGCTCCTGGTCGATCCGATCCATCGCGCTCGCGATGCCGTAGCACCACGTCACGAGGACGAGATAGGGCGTTTTCCCCAGTGCGAGCTGGGAGGAGAAGAAGCGGGTCGGTCGAAGGAAGACGTCGACCAAATGCTGCGGCCAGAGCGGAGACGGGCCCGCTTCGATGGGTGTCGCGAGGTCGGGGGTCGTTTGTCCGAGCGGATCGTGGCTGGGTTGCATGGACCGGTTCCTATCGAAGCTCGGGCAAACGCTGGCACCGGCGGCGTCGGATCCCCCCAGGTGGCCCGAGGGATTTCCCGCTTCTATCGACACCGTCGCGCGACTGCCTTAACCGGCGCAACGGGCCGGCCGGTGGAGCTGTACCGGGTCCGCCGCATCCACACGCTCGAGAAGAGACTGCGCCCTGCTTGCTCAAGCGGCGAGCGTTTGCTGGATGGCCTTCTCGATCTTCTCCCGCGAGGGGAGCACTGCCTGCTCGAGCGGCCGGCTGTACGGAACGGGCAGGTTGGGATTGCTCACACGTTGAATGGGGGCCTTCAAAGCGTCGAAGGCCCGCTCCACCACCTGCATGCCGATCTCCGCGCCCACGCCGCACCGCTCGGTATCTTCGTCGACCACCACCCGCCGACCCGTTTTGCGCACCGACTCCACGATCCGCTCCGTGTCGAGCGGCTCCAGCGTGAGCGGGTCGATGACCTCGGTGTCGACTCCCTGCTCCTCCAGCTTAGAGGCTGCCTCCAGTGCCAGTGTTACCATGTAGGAAGTTGCCACGACGGTAACGTCGCGTCCTTCGCGTCGGACCTCGGCCTGGCCGAACGGGACGGTGTAGTCCTCCTCAGGGACGGGGCCCTGCGCGCCCATCAGCCGCTTGTGCGGGAAAAAGACGACCGGGTTGTTGTCCCGAATCGCCGTCTTCAGGAGTCCCTTCGCGTTGTAGGGCGTCGTGGGCACGGCAATCTTGAGGCCGGGCGCGTGCGCGTAGAGCGCCAGCGGCGACTGCGAGTGCTCCGAGGCGGCGCTCACATAGCCCCCGATCGTCTCGAGAAAGACGATGGGCAGGCTCATCCCGCCCTCGGCGCCGTGGGTGTAGCGCCACTTGCCTGCCTTACACAGGATCTCGTCGAGAGCACAGAAGACGAAATCGGCCAGGGAGAACTGGGCCACCGGCCGCATTCCCGCAAGCGCCGCGCCGACGCAGGAGCCGGCCACGGCGGCCTCGCTCACCGGCGTGCTCCTCACGCGCGCCGCGCCGAACTCGTCGATCAGCCCGGCCGTCACGCTCGGGTGCGTACCACTGTAATGGACCCCCAGCCCCAGCACGTAGACCGAGGGATCGCGTCGCATCTCCTCTTGGAGCGCCTCGTTCATTGCCTGCATGAAACCGATGGTGCGCATGGTCTCTCCTCGCTTCGAGCGGTCAAGCGTAGAGGTCGGTGAAGGCATCCTCCACCGGCGGGAACTCGCTCTCGTCCGCGAACTTCTGCGCGACCTGCATTTCTTCGACCGCCTTCTGCTGAATCTCCTCCACCTGCCCCGCCGTCAGGACACCGCGGCTCAGCAGTACGGCACGAAAGCGTTCGATCGGATCCCGTTTCTTCCAGGCCTCGACCTCCTCGGGATCTCGGTAGCCCGTCGGGAACCACCCGCCTTCGGCAAACTCGCGAATGCGGTAGGTCTTGAGCTCGATCAGGGACGGCCCGGCGCCCGCCCTCGCACGGGCCACGGCCTCCCGCGTTGCCTCGTGCACCTCGAGCACGTCGTTTCCATCGACGATCCGTCCGGGGATCGAGTAGGCCTCAGCGAGGTCGGCGACATCGGTGTAGGCCGTCGACATCGAGCTGGGAGTCAGCCCGGCCCAACCGTTGTTCTCGCAGACCCAGATCAACGGAAGCTTCCAAACCGAGGTGAGGTTCATCGATTCGTGTGTGGTCCCTCGATTGCTGGTCCCGTCCCCGAAGAACGACATGACCACCGAATCTTCGCCTCGGATCTGAACGGCCGTCGCCAGTCCAACCGCGATCGGTGCGTGTCCGCCGATGGTGCCGCTCTTGCCGAACAGCCTGTGTTTCGTGTCCGCGAGGTGGCGCCCGCCCTTGCCCCCACAGTAACCCGTTCGCTTACCGTAGAGCTCGGCGAGGATCCTCCCCGGGTCCGACCCCCGACAGAGAAAGTAGTAGGCACCTCGATGGGTGTACGTGACGTAGTCGTCCTCGCGAAGCCCGCTCAGGGCACCCACGATCCCCTCCTGGCCCACTCCGCTCATCCATCCAGCGGGGATCTTTCCCTTCGGCATGATCGAGATGACGAGCTCCTCGAATGCCCTCGAGCGGACCATATTCGTGTAGATCTCGAGCAGCTGCTCACTCGCGGGTTCCATGGCTGTCCTCCTGCAAGAGCCACTCTCGCCTTACGACACCACCCATGGCTTCATTGAGCTCCTCCTCCGCCGTCTATCGTGTCCGGGCCTCGACCGCCTCGGCCATGGCGACGAGCCGCTCGGCCTGCTCGAGATGGAGCCGCTCGACCATGCGCCCACCGAGCTTGACGACTCCTCGCTCCCGGGCCTCCGGCGTATTGAACGCAGCGATGACGGCGCGCGCCTCCTCGACCGCTTCCGCGGCCGGTGAGAAGACGCGGTTGCAGATTTCGATCTGGGTCGGGTGAATCAGGGTCTTCCCGTCGAATCCGAGCTCTCGGCCCTGTCTGCAGACCGCCTCGAAACCTTCCAGGTTCTGAATGTCGTTGTAGACGCCGTCGATGATGGGCAGGTGGAAGGCGCGCGCTGCGAGGAGGCAGAGGGAGAGGCTCGTCATCATCGGGGTCCGAGCCTCGGTCTGTACGGCACCAAGCTCTTTGGCCAGGTCGTTCGTGCCCATGACCAGGCACCGAAGTCGTCCGCCTGCGCCGGCGATCTCCTGCGCTCTCAGCATGGCGATCGGGGTCTCCATCATCGCCCAGAGGGCGGTCTCGCGGGCCGCTCCCGCGGCTTCCAACATGGCGTTCGCGTTGCCGATCATGCCTGCGTCGTTCACTTTGGGGAGGAGGACGGCATCGGGCCCCGCCTTTGCGGCGGCCTCTAGGTCGGCGCGGCCCCAAGGCGTATCGAGCCCGTTCGTCCGCACCACGACCTCCCGATTTCCGAAGCCGCCGTCGTGGACGGCGGCGCAGACCTGGTCGCGGGCGGCCGGCTTGGCGTCGGGTGCGACGGAGTCCTCGAGATCCAGGATCAGTGCGTCCGCCGGCAAGGTCCTTGCCTTCTCGATGGCACGCGCGTTCGAACCCGGCATGTAAAGCACACTGCGCCGGAGACGGACATTATCCGACATCACTCGTCCTCCAATCGTTCCGATTCCCGACTTCGCGGAGATTAGAACCCATCTGAAAAACCCACTCCCGTCGCCAGGCCGCTCTGGCGGGCCGATCTCTGCGTTGCGCTCGCTCGGAATAACGACTGATATGCCTCGCTCGCGACGCCTTGATGTCGGCCCGCCAGAGCGGCCTGGCTCGGTCCGGGGTTTCTCAGATGGGTTCTATTGTTTCACACGGTGGAGGCGAGCGGGGTCTCGCGCTGGCGCGCGACCCGCGCTGGCGCGCGATCCGGTCTTGAGTTCCAGCCGGCCGGATGGAAGGGATGGAAGAAGTGGCTATAGGCGCTCGACGACGGGGATCTGGAGGCGGACACCCGGGTGGATGTCCTCGAGATTCATCTCCGGGTTGTAGCGGTGGATCAGCCACGCCGGCACCCGGTAGATCCGGTGGGCCAGCAACCAGAGTGACTCTCCCCGCCTCACGAGGTGTTCCACCGTACCGGAGACGCGGAAGCTTCCGAAGAAGTCCTCCTCGATCCCCTTGTGGAACTCGATTCGGCGCTGGAGGAAGACCTCCTCCGAGACCCGCGAAAAGTCGAGCCGAAGTCGCTGTCCCATGCGAAGCGCGGATCGCCCGCGCAAACCGTTGAGCTTCCGCATGCGCGAGGCCGAGACGTTGAGCCACTCGGCGAAGTGACCGATCGTCTCCGCCGCGTCCACGATGACGACGTTGTTGTCGATCCGTCGCCAGACCGAGTCCTCGGGCAGGGGTGGCGGCGAGGAGGGGGCGGGCTTGATCTGGTCGGGCGAGGGCTTTCCGCGGGCGTGCGCCTTGCTGACGAGCGAGCGCGAGCGGCCGCCCCCGCGTGGGTCCGGGAGATCCAGCACCTGCCCCACGTAGATGCGATGTCGGCTCGGCAGGTTGTTGAGCGACGCGATCGCTCCGACGGTGGTCCGGTGGTGCTTGGCGATCTTGCTCAGCGTGTCCCCGCGCCGCACCTGGTAGTAGTGCAACCGCTCCTGTTCCTTGTACCGGAATTTCTGGGGTACCCGGGCCAGCCACTTCTGCGCATCGGGTCCCACCGTTCCCGCCGGAAGCCGGAGCTTGTACCACTTCGGGATGCGTTTCCGGTAGCGGAACACCGGCGGGCGAAGCGACGGGTTGTAATGGCGGATCACCTCGGGCGCCACGCCGAGGTGCTCGTGGAGCACCCGAACGTCGCCGTAGAAGGGAAGGGCGATCTCGTCGACCGCCTCCGGCTGCTGGCGCTCGAGCGGACCGAAGTACGACTCGTAGGACCGGAGAATCTCGCGGGCGGCGACGAACTGTGCGTAGAAGTTCCGCGATGCAAAGCCGAACGTCCGAGTGCGGTACTTCTGCGCGATCACCCCGATGTCACGGGTGCCGAGGACCCGCGTCGCGCGCCTCATGCCGGTACGCCCGTGGTTGTAC
>DAOUZG010000118.1 GCA_030665705.1 Deltaproteobacteria bacterium
AGGACCTACGCCGCGCCACGATCGAGCGCCGGGAGATGTTCCGGAGCTCCGCGGGCGATGCGATGGAGCTCACGGACAAGGAACGTGACGCACTGGAGCGCGCCCGAGCGGCGGGGTTGGAAATCCCGTCCGACCGGAACCCGGTCCGGCGGATGATGGACCTCCACTCCAAGAGCTATCCGGTGGAGGACCTCCCCGGCCTCCGCGAGATTCACAAGCAGTCAGAGCGCGAACGCAAGGAGGAGATGGCGCGCCAGAAGGAAATCGCCGCGGGCGAGTACCGCGTCCAGGTGGCGATGTTCCGAACCGCGGAGGAGGCGGTGGAGGTTCTCGAGCACCTCATGTCCGAGCGCTACGACGGGACGGTCCTCTCCCGGACGGTCCGGGGCGAGGTGGTTCACTACGTGCAACTCGGGCCCTACATCAGCGATGACCGCGCTCAGCAGGTCGCCCGCGACGTGCGGGCGCTCACGGGGCTGGATACCCTCGTACTGGTGGAGCCCTAGAGACGATGACGACTCCGAACCAGCTGGGTGAGGCGCTTCTTCAGACGACGTCCCTCACGACCGAAGGACTCGAGCAGGCGCTGAGAGAACAGGAGGAGTCCGGAGCGCGGCTGACCCAGGTGCTTCTCGAGCTTTCCCTGATCTCTGAGGACGAACTCCTCAAGGCGCTCGGCGCGCTCTATCGGATGCCGGTCCGGGACTCGCTTCGTCCCGACGAGGTCGACGGAGAGCTCGCAACCCGGATCCCGATCTCGTTCGCGAAGTCCCACCATCTCCTGCCTCTTCGTCAGGACGACGACCGGCTCGAGGTGGCAGTCGCGGATCCGCTGCTGACCGATCCTCTCGACGATCTTCGCTTCCTCTATCCGGGCACCCGGCTCGAACCCGTCCTCGTAACGCGTCGAGCGATCCTCAACTGCATCAACCAGGTGTACGACCGCGCCAGCTCGGCTGACCAGGTCGCCGAGACCCTCGACACCGAGGACCTGGAGGACCTCGCGACCGAGATCATCCAGGAGCCGGAAGACCTGCTCGACTCGGCCGAGGACAGCGCTCCGATCATCCGGCTCGTGAACTCGCTCCTTCAACAGGCGGTCAAGGAACGATCGAGCGACATCCACATCGAGCCGCACGAGCGGGAGCTCGTCGTGCGCTTCCGCACGGACGATCTGCTCTACGAGCCGATCCGTCCCCTCCCGAAGCGAGTTCAGCAGGCGGTGACCTCGCGGATCAAGATCATGGGACGGCTCGACATCGCCGAGAAGCGGCTCCCGCAGGACGGTCGGATCATGCTCAAGATCGCGGGTCGGGAATACGACGTCCGCCTCTCGACAATTCCGACGCAGTACGGCGAACGGTGTGTGCTCCGGCTTCTGCCTCGAACGCAGGAGCTGCTCAGCCTCGAAAGGATCGGGCTGGACGTTGAAAACAGAACGGTGTTCAAGCGGCTCATCCACCGCAGCAACGGCATCATCCTCGTCACCGGTCCGACGGGCTCGGGCAAGACGACGACGCTCTATGCAGCCCTCTCGACCATCAACACGCCCGAACAGAACATCATCACGATCGAGGACCCCGTCGAGATCCAGCTCAAGGGCGTGGGGCAGATCGAGATCAAGCCCCAGATCGGCCTGACCTTTGCGGCGGGGCTCCGGTCGATCCTGCGTCAGGACCCCAACGTCATCCTCGTGGGGGAGATCCGCGACCTCGAGACCGCCGAGATCGCCATCCAGGCGAGCCTCACCGGACACCTGGTTTTTGCCACCCTACACACCAACGATGCAGCGGGCGCCATCACGCGGCTCGTGGACATGGGGGTCGAACCGTTCCTGATCAGCTCCTCGCTCATCGCGAGCCTGGCCCAGCGCCTGGTCCGGGTGCTCTGCACCCGTTGTCGAGCTCCCTACGTGCCGAGCCCCGAAGAGCTGGACGAGGCCGGGATCCGCCCGGACGAAGTCGCGGGGCGGGCGGTCTACCGCGCGGTGGGCTGTGAGCGCTGCAACCACAAGGGCTACCGCGGCCGCAGGGCGATCTTCGAGATCCTGGTCGTCAACGAGTCGATCCGAAAGCTGACCACGCGGGGAATCGACTCCAAGACGATCCAGGAGGAGGCGGTCCGCGGCGGGATGATCACGCTCCGCCAGGACGGGGTAAGCAAGGTGCTGGCGGGGATCACGACGATCGCGGAGATCCTCCGCCAGACGGAGGAGGAGGCGGTCATCTCTCCGGACCTCTAGCGCGGAGTCCACGAGCCGATGCCCGTCTACGAGTACAAAGGAGTTACCACCGGAAACCGGGCCACCCGTGGGCTCGTGGACGCGGACAGCCCACGAGGCGCGCGTCTGAAGCTTCGCGCGGAAGGGATCTTTCCGACGGAGATCGTCCCGGGCCGAACCGGGAGCGCGATCTCCGACACCCTGGCCCGGTTCCGGCTCCCCCAGCTCCGGCGTGTCCCCGACCTCGACCTGTCGCTGTTCACGCGGCAGCTCGGAACGCTGATCGGCGCGGGAGTCCCACTCGTAGACTCGCTTTCCGCGTTGACCGAGCAGGTCGAAAACGACCCACTCAAGAAGGTGGTCGGGCGGGTCCGCGAGTCGGTCAACCAGGGGATGAGCCTCGCCGACGCGTTCGGCGAGCACCCGTACGTCTTCTCCGACCTCTACCGGAGCATGGTCGGCGCCGGGGAATCGTCAGGGGCGCTCGAGATCGTTCTGCAGCGCCTGGCCGACTACATCGAAAGCCAGATGGAGCTGCGGAACAAGGTCACCAACGCCATGATCTATCCAATCCTGATGCTCGTGTTGAGTGCGCTCGTCTCGGGTATCCTGCTGGTCAAGGTGATCCCGACGATCACCGGTCTCCTCGAGGATCTGAACCAGCCGCTGCCGCTGGCGACGCTCGTCGTCATCTCGATTTCGGAGTTTCTCCGTCGATGGTGGGCCGTCATTCTGATCTCGATCGCGGCGGCTTTGCTGCTCGGCAATCGCCTGATCCATACGGAACGTGGACGCCTCGTCTGGGATCGCCTTCGCTTGCGGACCCCGGTGATCGGTCGGGTCGTGCGCTACGTCGCAATCTCCCGGTTCAGCCGAACACTCGCAACTCTGCTGGCGGGCGGCCTGCGCATTGTGCAGGCCCTCGACATCGCGAAGGCGGTGGCGGCCAACGCGGTGATCGAGCGAGCCGTTGAGCGCGCCCGGGACGCGATTACAAAGGGAGCGAACATCGCGACCCCGCTGCGCCAGAGCGGGGAGTTCCCAGCGATGGTGACGCACATGATCGCAGTCGGCGAGGCCTCGGGTGAACTCGATGCGATGCTCGGCAAGGTCGCCGCGACGTACGACGAGCTCGTCGAGAACAGCCTCAACCGGCTCATCGCGCTGATGGGGCCGGTGCTGCTCATTGTCGTGGCAGGCGTCGTCGTGACCATCATTTTATCGACGCTACTGCCGCTCATGAATCTCACCGCGGCCCTGTAGAGGGGCTGAGAGGAGCATGATCGATGAACCGTGACGAACCCTCAGGCTTCACGCTGATCGAGATCCTCGTCGTCGTCCTGATCATCGGGCTACTGACGACCGTGATCGCGACCAACCTGATCGGGCGAGCGGAGCGGGCCAAGGCCCAGCTCGCTGAGATGCATCTCAAGGCCCTCTCCAACCAGATTGAGCTCTACCGTCTCGACAACGGCCTGTACCCGGACGAGTCCCAGGGCCTCGAGGCACTCGTCCGGAAGCCCTCGTCGGATCGTGATCTACGCAACTACCCACCCGGCGGCTACCTAAAGCCGGAGTCCCTGATCGATCCTTGGGGAACCCCGTACCAGTACCAGGCTCCCGGGCAGCACAACACACACAGCTTCGACCTCTACTCCTTCGGCCCCGATGGGGCTGAAGGGGGTCAAGGGGACAACGCCGATATCGTGAACTGGGACAAGGGAGGCGCATAGACGGTGGGACGCGCCGGTCGGGCGTACGGGGCGTATGGGGCGTACAGGGCGTGCGGGTTCACTCTCCTCGAGATGCTCGTGGTCGTGGGCCTCATGGCTGTGCTCAGTGCCGTCTTCATGCCCCGCCTCGGCGGGATCTTTCGATTCGAGATTCGCAGAGCCGCCCGCACGCTCGCGGCGGATCTGAACTACACGGCCCAGCGGGCGATCGCGACCGGATCGCTCCACCGCTGGGTCGTCGATCTCGACAATCAGGTGTTCCGCGTCGAGCGGCTTCGCGACGTCCCGTCCCTCCCCGACTCCGACCTGCCGACTCACGCGGAGCTCTTGGACCTTCGCGCCCCAGTCCGTACGCATGAGTTCCTCCCGCTCGACGCACGAGGGGGGGAGTGGCGCGGGCTCGACCAGGGAGGGGTTTCGATCCAAAGGGTTCGCGTCGGCGACGAGGAGTCTGGGGGCGGAACGGTCAGCATCGCCTTCGGGCCGGACGGGGGTGCAGACCCCGCCGAGGTCGTGCTGTCCGACGAGGGGGGACACCAGCTCCGGATTCTCGTGGGGGTGTTCACGGGCGAGGTTCGCGTGGAGGAGCCAGAGGGTGCGTAGGAGGCAGGGATTCACCCTGCTCGAGGTGATGGTCGCGATCTTCGTGCTGGGGACGGTCGTCGGTGCGCTTCTGCAGCTCATGAACGATCACCTGTCGCGGCTCGCGGAGGCGCGGCAGGAGCTGGAGATCGCACGGCTGGCGGAGGCGCGCCTGCGCGAGATCCAGACGATGGCAGCCGAGGGTATCCTCCCGGAGCTCGGCCGCGACGAAGGCGGGTTCGAACCACCCAACGACTATCTACAGTGGGAGCTCGTGGTGGAAGAGACGGCCGTGGAGCCAGCCGGAGGGGGGGCGGAGGGACCGCCATCGTCGAGCTTGTTCGCGGCGCCCGGTCTGGCACCCGAGAAGGCTGGGGCCGTCCAATCGAGCCTGCTGAGGCTGGAGCTGAAGGTGTTCCCCGAGCGCGGGACGAAGCCGCACTCGGTTGTTCCCTACGTCCTCTATCTGGTCCGCCCCCTCGACGAAGGGGCGCTGGCAGGACTGCTGAACCGGCTCGGGATCGAGCGGGACGAGGAAGAGGAATGAGGCGGCGGGACGGATTCACGCTCGTCGAGATGCTGATCGTGATCGGGATTACGGCTCTTCTCGTGACCGCGGCCGTGCAGGCCCATCTGGGGATCCGACGCGCCCAGGAGCGGGCGGGGCGGGGGCTCCTCCGCGACCGCGCGGCCGAGGTCTTTCTCGACCGGATTGAGTCTGAGCTCCTCGGCACCGTGATGGTAGTGAGACCCCAGGGGACCGACCGCCTCTCTCACCCGTTCGTCTTCTTTGGAGAGAACGCCTTCACGTCCGAGGCGGACGCCGACGCCGTCCGCTTCGTGACTCGTAACCCGGCGCGGGCAGCGCTGGATTCCACGGGCGCGGGGTTGCGGCTGGTCACCTACGTCGCGGACGCCTCTGAGGAGGCCGGACTCACGCTGGTCCGCGAGGAGCAACCGTTGCCGACCAACCTCCAGAAGGAACCGATCGTGGAGGAGGGGCAGGCTGTCCTCGAGGAGGTTGCGCTGTTCCGCGTGCGCTACCTCGACGACCAGGCCGAGGTGTGGCGCGAGTGGTGGGACTCCACCGATGTCAGGCTGATCGACCGGCTGCCCAGTGCGGTCGAGGTCACCGTGGCGTTCCTGCAGGAGAACGACGTGGGCGAGCTTCACCCCGGACCCGAGCACCCGCGCTTGGTCCCGCTCCCGGTGCGCCCGTTCGATTTCGAGGCGCTTCGGGAGCGCGCCGAGCTCGAGGGCTCGGACCCCAACGCGCTCGACGAAGAGACGGAGGGCGACGAGGACGAGGAGGAGGAGTGCCGTCTGGTCAGTGAGTGTTCGAGCGTCCCGGCCTCCCACCCGAACCTGAGGGGGTTCAGCCGGTACTTCTCGGAGTGCTACAGCCCCTCGAAGCGAGCACACATCGTCCTCAAGGCTGCGGTGAAGATGGGTGGAGGGACGTGGTATTGCGACTGACCCCTCCCGACAGAGAGGAAGGAATCGCGCTCCTTCTCGTCCTGGTGGTGATCGTGATGACGATCAGCTCCGTTTACGCTTTCGCGCGCACCACCCTGCTCGACGTGATGGGGATGCGATACCGAACCGATCTCGTTCGGGCGCGGCTGCTGGCCCAGTCGGGGGCGGAGATCGGCAAGCGGGCAATCGTGGACGACCTGTTGCTCGCGGAGACGCAAGACCCCCTCAGCCAGATCGACTCCGAACAGGACCCC
>DAOUZG010000260.1 GCA_030665705.1 Deltaproteobacteria bacterium
TCGCTCCGTATCAAGACGCGACCCGACGGCTCCGGGCGTCTCGACGTGAGCCTCTCCGTCTCGAGCTTCGAGCGAGCCTGACGGACCGCGGCGTGTCCCGGTCGATCCCGAGGGGACTCGCCCTTCTGACCGGCTCGGCCGCGCTCTGGCTCGTCCCCGCGACGGTGGGCCCGGAGCTACTCGCCTACCTGGCGCGCGGCTATGGTGTCGAGCTCCGCTTCGAGGCTCCGAGACCGATCTGGCCCCTCGGCCTTCGGGCGCGCCGGGTTGAGGTGGAGAGCTCGGGCCTGCGAGCTTCGCTCGACGCCGCGCATCTCGCCCTGCAGTTCCGCGGGGTCGTCGGGAGCGCGCATCTCGGTTCGGGAACAGCGAACCTGCGCCTCGGCTGGACGGGGACGGGAAGCGTGCGGCTCGAGGGAATCGAGCTTGGTGCGCTCATCCCACGCGATACGGCACCGCTCCCCCTCGCGGGTCGGCTCGACGGGGCGGCGCGGAGCGGTGGAAGCTCGCGATCGTTCAGTGCCTGGGTAACGAACGGCGCGGTCTTGCTCGGGCCCCAGGACCGGGGCAGGGTGCCGTTCGGCCTTCTCGTCGCCGAGGCCGTCGAGCAGGCAAGCAGCCCGGGACGTTGGAGCATTCGGGTGCTGCACCTGGAGGGTCCGGCCCTGACACTCGAGGGTTCGGGTGCGATCTTGCCCGGCGAACGGCTTCGCGTTCGGCTCGAGATCAGCGCGATGAACGATCTCGTGCGCACGGCGCTCGCCCGTGTCGGACTCCCGACCCGACCCCTTCCCGTCAGGCTCGCGCTGCAGGGAACGGTCAGCAACCCGCGCCTCGCTCCGCTCTCGGAGTGAGGCGAGAGCCCGGTCGATCGGGTACGATCCCCGGGTTCTAATGACTACCACACCGACGTTACCGCAGCCCCTCGATCTCGACGAGGCGACGCTGGTACAGGGTCTCGAGTCCGCCATCGGGCCGGGTATCGACGAGGCGGAGCTATTTCTCGAGCACAGCATCCGCGAGAACCTCGTCCTCGAGCGTGGCCGCGTTCGGCGCGTGGCTCGGGACGTTCTGCAGGGGGCCGGCGTCCGCGCCCTCGGAGGCGAGCGGACCGGCTACGCGCATTCCGACGAAGTCACCGTCGAGAGCCTGCAGCTGGCAGGGGGCACCGCACGCGCCATTGCCCGCGCGGGACGCCCGGCGCCCCCGATCGCCCTCGCCAGCGCGTCGCGGCCAACGCACGATCTCTACCCGGTGTCCACGGCTCCTCCCGACGAGCGCGTCGACACGCGGATCGGCCTGCTCGAAGCCGTTGATCGGTACGCCCGCGGACTCGACCCGCGCGTGGACCACGTGCAGGCGGGGCTCTTCTGCGAGCACCGACACGTGGCCATTGTCGGCTCGGACGGGCGCAACGTCTCCGACGAGCGCCCGCTCGTTCGGCTCACCGTCGAGGTGGGAGTGAAGCGTGGCTCCGTCCGCCGGGTCGCTCGGCAGGGAATCGGCGGACGCCACGAGCTCGAAACGCTTCTGGCAGAAGACGCCTGGAAGGTGGCGGCGCGGGAGGCGGTGCGGATCGCGGTGACCAACCTCGACGCCGTCCCTTCGCCAGCCGGCGAGATGGACGTCGTGCTCGGCCCGGGCTGGCCCGGGATTCTGCTCCACGAGGCCATTGGTCACGGGCTGGAGGGGGATTTCAACCGTAAGGGGATCTCGGCCTTCGCGGGCCGGATCGGCGAGCTTGTGGCGAACGAGCTGTGCACCGTCGTCGATGATGGCACCCTACCCGGACGACGGGGAAGCCTGAACGTCGATGATGAGGGGACACCAACTCAGCGCACCGTTCTCATTGAACGCGGTGTTCTCGTGGGCTACCTCCACGACCGGCTCAACGCCAAACTAATGGGAATGCGGCCGACCGGGAACGGCCGGCGAGAGACCTATGCGCATCCTCCCATTCCCCGCATGACGAACACCTTCATGCTCGCCGGCAACGACGACCCCGAGGAGATCATCCGAGGCGTGAAACGGGGGATCTACGCCGTCACCTTCGGCGGTGGATCCGTCGATATCACGAGCGGCCAGTTCGTGTTCGAGGCGAGCGAAGCCTATCTGATCGAAGACGGGAGGGTGGGTGCTCCCCTGGTGGGGGCCACCCTGATCGGCAGCGGCCCCGACGTGCTGATGAGGATCGACCGCGTCGGCTCCGACCTCAAGCTCGACCGTGGTGTCGGTGTGTGCGGCAAGCAGGATCAACTCGTCCCGGTGGGCGTCGGAGTTCCGACGATCCGAATCCGGGGACTGACCGTCGGAGGAACCGGCGGGTGAGCGACCCCATCCGCGAAGCACTCGATGCGGCAAGTCGAGCGGGCGCAAGCGCCTGCGACGTCTGCCTCACGGACCAGGACCGGCTTCAGGTCGAGGTCCGCGACGGGGAGGTCGACCGGCTCGCCCGCGCCCGCGATCGGATCCTCGGACTGCGTCTGTTTCGCGGCACACGTGTCGCGGCGGTCTCGACCTCCGACCTGAGCGCGGGAGGGATCGACAGTCTCGTGTCGAGAGCGCGGGAGCTCGCGGACGCCGCCGAGGCCGATCCCTGTGCGGGCCTCCCGGACGAGGGGACGGACGACGATCCCGCGCTCGCGGTGTTCTGCGCCCGCACCGCCGAACTCTCGCCCGAAGAGGCGATTGAGCGGGCGCGTTCAGCAGATCGTGTCGCCTGTGATCACGACCCCCGCATCCGTCCGATCGGCTCGGCCGGCATGCGGGTGCAGAGCCGAGAGGTTCGTCTGGCGCGGTCGGACGGCTTCAACCGGAGCCACCGATCCACGTCCGCGACGATCTTCTGTGCGCCCCTCGCGGTCGACGATGCAGAGAAGCAGCGCGACGCGGTCTATCAGGTCGCGCCTTCGGTCGAGGCGCTCCGGTCCCCCGAGGAGATCGGGCGGGAGGCCGCTCAACGCGTCGTGCAACGCCTCGGGGCGCGCAAGATCGCCACCTGCCGCGTTCCGGTACTGTACGAACCCCGGACGGCGATCACGCTCCTCGAGCATCTCTCGGAGGCCCTCGTCGGCACCACGATCGACCAGGACCGCTCGTTTCTCGCGAAGCGACTCGGGGAGACCGTTGCAGCCTCG
>DAOUZG010000063.1 GCA_030665705.1 Deltaproteobacteria bacterium
AGCGGCAGATCGTTGATCAGCGCGTGGCGGATGATCCCATCCTTGTCGATCAGGAACAGGCCGCGCAGGGCTACCGAGTCGTTGAGGAGTACGCCGTACGAACGGGCGATCTCCTTGGTGAGGTCGGCCACGAGGGGGTACTGCACGTTACCGATGCCGCCCTTCTCGCGCGGCGTATTCTTCCAGGCGAGGTGTGTGAAGTGGGAGTCCACGGAGACGCCGATGACTTCGCAGTCGCGTTTCTTGAACTCCTCGAGCCGGTGATCAAAGGCGAGGATCTCCGACGGACAGACAAAGGTGAAGTCGAGCGGGTAGAAGAAGAGCACGACGTAGCGCCCGCGGTACTTCTGGAGTGAGAAACCCTCGTCGATCGCGTTATCCGGCAGGATTGCCGTTGCCGAAAAAACCGGAGCCTCCTTCTGCACCAGCACGCTCATAGCTCAGCGCCCTTCTTCTCCTCGGTCTTCGCCATCTCCTCGCGCACCTCGTCCATGTCGAGCTCCTTCACCTTGCCGATCAGATCCTCGAGCACGTCCTCCGGAAGCATGCCCGGCTGTGACGCGATCATGATCCGATCTCGAATCACCACGAGGGTGGGGATCGACTCCACGTCAAAGGCCTGCGCGAGCTCCTTGTGCTCCTCCGTGTTGACCCGGCAAAAGGCGAGCTCCGGGTGCCGATCCGATGCCTTCTCCAGGATCGGGAGGAATCCCTTGCACGGCGCGCACCAGGGAGCCCAGAAGTCGATCACCACGGTCTCGTGATGATCGACAACGGGACCCAGGCTTTCCTCGTCGGTCAGGGTGAGGATGGCCATGTCGACGGGGAGAGGGCCCGCGCGGGCCGGGCTCTTTCGTAAAGTTCGCGAATCTCGGACTCTATCCGCCCTCGGACATCTGGGTCTCGCTGTAAGGCGTGCACCCTTCCTTTCGGAAGTCGCTGCTCTCAGGATCGACGTTGGAGTCGCAAAGCCAGTACTCACCATCCTTGTCGACGTAGACCCTGATCGGCCGGATTCCGGGCTTGAGGATGCCCTGACCGACGTGAATCTTCTTTCCATGCTGCTCTGCCAAGATGATTCTCCTTCTTTGGACGAATCTCTCCCAATCCATGGGTTGGAAAAAACCCGTCGCTAGCGAGGCCTCCCGAAGGCCTTTCGGAGGCCGTCGAGATCCCTCGTGGTTCCTGCGACCCTTTTTGTTCCCGCACTGAGATGCTGCCGGTGGGCCTATCCCGTGTCAACCCACGCCCCGTGGCTCGGCCTGGCGACGGGAGTGGGTTTTTGAGATGGGTTCTAGCCCTGAAGCGGAGTGTAGACGCGGTAGACGACGCGGCTCGGTCCGACCTTACCCTCGGCAATGGCGACAATGCGGTTCATCCAGCTGTAACGCTCGTCGCCCGTCTCGTAACGGGGCTGGGTGTAGAAGTAGCAGTCGCCGAACTCCGCCTCTCGCTCGCCGTTTATGGCTGCAACGACCACGTCGTTCATCTCGAGGATGCCGGGGTACTGCGTGTAGATCAGCGCTCCGTCGTGGGTCTCGAGCGTCGCGCGCACGTCCAGCCGGCCGATCCCGTCGTCCCCGATCAGGATCCAGTCCGCGCCGCTCGGCAGGACCTTTCCACGGAGGCGCGGTCCCTCAAAGCTCCCCCCCGTCACGTCGAAGATCTGACGTGTGCCGAAGGGGCCGCGGCCAACGGCCTGGGGCGGACGAAGCTCCGCCTCCACAGACATCAGAAAGTCGAGCTTCATCGTGGTGTCTCCTCTATCCGGAGCCGGGCCGGAAGCGTGAATCGGTGGGCTGGCCCGGGGCCGCGTTACAGGTCGAGCGGATCGGGCGGTGGGAACTCGGGCTCCGGAGGTTGTTCGGGCTCGTCGGGCTCCTCGGGTGCGGTGGGGGGCGGCGGCTCCTCGGCCGGGGGCGCGATCTGCGCCCGGTCGTAGTAGTACCGCTCGTTGACGATCTTGCCACCCTTCACCTCGTGAATGGCGACTTCCTCGAGGCGGACGGTCGGGCCGCCCCGCAGCTTCACGTTGGCCTCCCACTCGATCCCGATCGTGTTCCCCTTGATGAAGACGTTGCGGGCGCGCCAGGTCGTCCCTTCCTGCATCTGCCCCCACATCTCCATCTTCTGCTGGAGTGCCTCGTGACCGACGAGCGCCGGTGCGCCCGGCTCCGTCGAGCTGCAATCCTCGGCGTAGAGCTCCGCGAGGCTGAACTTCGAAGGATCGACCGTGGCCCGAACGATCCGTCGTGCAACCGCGTCGACCGTGGAGGTCTTCTTTGCGGGCTTGGTCGCGCCACGCTTCGCAGCGCGCGCGGCGGCTCCTTTCTTCGGTGCTGACTTCGCCCGGGCGGGCGCCTTCGCCTTGGCTCTTGCCGGCCCGGACTTCTTGAGCGCGGATTTCTTGATCGCGGCCTTCTTGACCGCGGCCTTCTTCCGCGTTGCGGCGGCCTTCCGTTTTGCTGGCATGCACACCCCTCCCTGCCTGGTGGACCGAATCATACCAGCCGCGTCTGCTGGATCGCTCGTGTAGGATCCCGGCATGCAGACACGGTGGGTCCCAGGGCGGGCGGGTCTCCTTCTCCTCATGCTCCTTCCGCTTCTCGGGGCGGACCGCTCGGGCCCCGCGCGAAACGCGATCCTCTTCGTCGGGGACGGCATGGGGGTGGCGGTTGTCACGGCCGCCCGCATCCACGCCCACGGCCCCGCGGGGAGGCTCGCGATGGAGCTTCCCCACGTGGCGCTCGTGCGGACCTTCAGCCGGGATCGCATGGTGCCCGATAGCGCCTCCACGGCGACGGCGATGCTCACGGGGCAAAAGGTCCACTCGGGAACGCTCGGGATGAGCCCGGAGACGCGGCGCTCCTGCTCGGTGGAGAAGCGACCGGACGGTTCCCCGAACCCCCACCACCCGTGCAGCGACGGGGCCGAGCCGATCCCCTCCCTTGCAGAGATGGCCCGTTCGGCCGGGATGGCCGTCGGTGTGGTCTCGACGACCCGCATCACGCACGCGACTCCGGCGGCACTCTACGCCCACTCCGATGACCGGGACCGGGAGGAGGAAATTGCAGCTCAGCTTGTCGAGCGGTCGGACCTCTCCTTCGTGGTGGGAGGGGGGAGACGTTTCTTCCTGCCCCGGTTTCCGGGTCGCAACGGCGGGTTCACCGGGAGCCGCTCGGACGGACGAAACCTTCTCCTCGAGCTCGAAGAGCGCGGCTACACGGTGGCAACTGAGGGCGACTCCCTTCAGCGAGCCGTGGAGGAGGGAGCGCCCCGCGTCGTGGGACTCCTTGCCGACGACCACCTGCCCTTCGAGCTCGAACGACGCCAGGCCGGCGAAAAGGCCCTGCCCAGCCTGGCAGAGCTCACCGAGCTCGCGATCCGGCACCTGAAGCGTGATCCGGGTGGGGGTGGGTATCTGCTTCTCGTGGAAGGGGGGCGGATTGACCACGCCCTGCACAGCAACGCGGCGCGCGTCGGCCTCGAAGAGACGCTTGCGCTCGATGCCGCGGTCGACCGTGCGAGGAAGCTCGTCTCGGAGAAGGACACCCTCCTCCTCGTGACGGCGGACCACGGCCAGCCGATCGTGATCGCGGGCTACGCGCTCGTGGAGGATCCGATCCTCGGGCTCGCCCGACGTGTCGAAGGGGTCGAGCGCGTGGATGAGGACGGGGACGGGAAGCCGGACTGGGCTCAGGGGCTCGACGGGAAGGGGATGACGGTTCTTCAGTTCGGCAACGGCCCGGGCTATGGGGATGCGGCCGCAGCCCAACCCTGGAAGGCCGAGCGCGAAGATCCGATCGAGCTGGGCGATGGGGTTCTCGACCCCCGGTACCGTCAGGAGTCCGCGATCCCGCTTCGTTACACGACGCACGAGGGGACCGACGTCTTCGCCGCGGCGACGGGTCCGGGATCGGAGGCGGTGCAGGGGTTCCTGGACAACACGGAGCTCTTCGGAATCCTCCGCCGCGCCCTCGGTCTTTAGCGGGAGCTAGGGGAGCTCGTCGAGGGCGAGCGTGCGCCCCTCCTTGCGGGCCTGCTCTGCGGCGAACCCGAGTCGATGACTTTCGAGGGCGGCCTGACCGGAGGCGAGCACCTCGCCCACCGCCTCGCGGGAGGCAACGTCGGTGAAGTGATCGAGGAGGCCGAAGTCGCCTCCGCCGTGTCCGATGACCGAGGCAAAGGTCTGGATCCGCTCCGGCTCGAGCTGTCCGTAGCGCAGGATCTCGATCTGGCCCTGTTCAAACACACCCCGGAGCTCCGCACGCGTACCCTGGATCCGGATGGTTCGCTCGGGACGGGAGGAGAAGCCGTCGACGAGGAACGTCCCTACGAGACCCCCCTCGAACTCGACGGTGGCGCTGTGGCGGTCCACCACGTCGTTGCCCGAGCGGTAGACGCAGGCCCCGTACGGTCCCTCCTCGAGCGCCTGGAGGCGTGCCTCGGCCGTCGGGATCGGCGAGACGTCGGTCCACGGCCAGATCGCAATGTCCTTTCCGTAGAACCGCGGCGCAGAGTGGGGGCAGGTCGGCTCTGCGGGACACCCTTGGGTGCAGCGCTGCGTCGCCCCGGGCGGCCCACCCTCGGGCCGGTAGTGAACGAGCTCCCCGATGGAGGCGACACGAAGGGGTTTTTGCCCCACGAACCAGCACATGAGGTCGAGGTCGTGACAGCACTTGGCCAGGATCATCGGGGCCGCGGTCCGGGTCGTCTTCCACCTGCCACGCACGAACGAGTGGGTGAAGTGCCAGTGCGCGACGTGCTCGGCCATGCTGATCGTCTGGATCTCGCCGAGCTGTTTCTCCTCGGCGGCGATCCGGTGGATCGTCGAGTAGAACTCGGTGTAGCGCAGAACGTGGCCGACCTGGAGGATCTGCTTCTGGGTCTCCGCCGTCTCGACGATCTCGACGCACTCCTCGAGTCGGAGCGCCATGGGCTTCTCCAGCAGGCAGTGGTAGCCGGTCCGGAGCGCCGCCACAGCCGGCTCGAAGTGCAGATCGTCCCCCGTGGCGATGATGGCTGCCCCCGCCCGACGCGGTCCGGCGAGAACCCCCTTCCAGTCGTCAAAGGTCTGGTCGAGCCCGAGTCCGTGCTCGCGCGCAAAGACCTCTCGGCGCTCGGGGTGCGGCTCGGCCACGCCCACGATCCGCATCCGGTCCGGCCTCTCGAGTGCGTACTGGCCGAAGACGTCGCGTCCGCGCGAGCCCGCGCCCACCAGTATGACCTCGAGCGGAAGTGCCACGTGTCCCTCCTCCATTCCCGTCGCGCCGGCGACGGCCCGGGCGGATCTTAGCCCGTTATCGCGCGCCGGTGTCGGATGTGCGCCGGTTCGAGCGGAGGTCGAAGCCCGGGCCGCCAGGTTCCCCGGGGAATCTCGGTTGCGGGTAGAATCGCGGGCCGGGAGGCCCAGGCATGCTCACCAAGGGTGACGACTTTCCGATCCACCAGACTCCGGAGCCCGTGGCCTATTCGGGCTCGAACCGAAACTTCTACGACCGGTACTTCTTCAACGGCTACGACCCGGAGGGTGAGCTCTTCTTCGCGCACGCACTCGGGGTCTATCCTCTCCTCGACGTGATGGACGCCGCGTTCAGCGTCGTCCACCGCGGGACGCAGTACTCCGTTCGGGCCTCGCGGATCCTCGGGATGGAGAGGATGGACACACAGGTCGGCCCGATCTCAGTGCAGGTCCTCGAGCCGCTCCAGAGGCTCCGCGTCCGGGTCGGTGAGAACGAGCACGGACTCCGGGCCGATCTCGAGTTTCGAGCCCGTGCACGAGCGATCGAGGAGCCTCGCTTCTTCAAGCGGGTCGGGACGCGCGTCCTCATGGACTCAACGCGAATGACACAGTTCGGCGTCTACGAGGGCTGGGTCGAGGTGAATGGCGAGCGCTTCGAGGTGACGCCCGATCGCTTCGTGGGGACCCGGGACCGCTCGTGGGGGATCCGACCGGTCGGGGAGCCCCAGCCCCCGGGGGCGCCTCAGGCCCTTCCGCAGTTCTACTGGCTCTGGTCGTGCGTGAACTTCGAAGACTGCGCGGTTCTCTTCGACACGAACGAGGACGCCGACGGGACCGCCTGGCACAAGCACGGTGTTGTGGCGGGGCTCGGCGGCGCGGAGCCCCAGACCGTGCCGCAGATCAGCTACCACATGGAGCTTCAGTCGGGGACTCGACACGCGCGCCGGATGGAGATTCGGCTCACCGAGCGGGGAGGGACCGAGCACCTCATGGAGCTCGAGCCGGTGTTTCCCTTCTTCATGATAGGGATCGGGTACGGACACCCCGACGGGTCGCACGGAACCTACCAGGGACCCCTCAAGGTGAGCGGCGAGCGGTTCACCCTGAAAGACGTCGACGTGCGCATGCCGCACCACCTCCACATCCAAGCTTTCTGCCGGGCGCGGATGGGAAACCGTCAGGGGTCCGGAGTACTGGAGCAGCTCATCATCGGCCCGAGCGAGACCCTCGGGCTGAAGGAGCTTCTGGACATGGCGCCCTGAGCGCTCGAGGAGCGCCCTCGAATCCGAAGGAGGAGTTCTCATGAAGGCAGCGGTGCTACGCGCGATCGGCCAACCGCTTCAGATCGAAGAGGTCCAGCTCGACCGTCCGGGGCCTCGCGAGGTCCGGATCCGAACGGTCGCAGCGGGCGTCTGCCACAGCGACATCCACCCCCAGGAGGGGACGCAGAAGTTTCCCCTTCCAACGGTGCTGGGGCACGAGTCGGCCGGGATCGTCGAAGAAGTGGGCACGGCCGTCGACTACGTCAAGCCCGGGGATGCAGTGGTGACGTGTCTCTCGGTCTTCTGCGGCTACTGCGAGTACTGTCTCACCGGTCGTCCCGCGATCTGCCGTAAGGTCGAGACGCGCCGGCGCCGCGATCAGCCCCCGCGGATCAGCCAGAACGGTGAGACGATGCATCAGTTCCTCGATCTCTCCTCGTTTGCGGAGGAGCTGCTCGTGCACGAGCACGCGCTCGTGAAGATTCGAGAGGACATGCCGCTCGACAAGGCGGCCCTCCTCGGGTGCGGGGTGACGACGGGGCTCGGGTCGGTGTTCAACACGGCGGGCGTCGAGCCGGGAACGACCGTCGCCGTGATCGGCTGCGGCGGCGTCGGACTGGCCACGATCCAGGGCGCGGTCATCGCGGGCGCTGGACGGATCGTGGCGATCGACCGGATTCCATCGAAGCTCGAGCTGGCAAAGGCGATGGGGGCCACCGATCTCGTCAACGCGGCAGAGGGGGATCCGGTTCGGCAGGTTCGGGATCTGATCCGGGGCGGCGTCCACTACTCGTTCGAGGCGATCGGCCTGAAAGAGACGGTCGAGCAGGCCTTCGACATGTTGGGCCGCGGTGGCGTGGCGACGATCATCGGGTTGATCCCGATGGGGGTGCGCGTCGAGATCGACGGAGAGCAGCTCGTCTACGAGAAGAAGCTTCAGGGCTCCAACATGGGCTCGAACCGCTTCCGGATCGACCTTCCTCGGTATGCGGACCTCTACCTGGCGGGCAAGCTCAAGCTCGACGAGCTGATCTCGCGAGAGATCGCGCTGGAGCAGATCAACGACGCCTTCGATGCGCTGCGCCAGGGCGAGGTCGCACGCCAGATCATCCGGTTCAAGCAGTAGGTCGAGTGCCGGGAGCTGCGGCGCCGCTGAGGATCGCCGTAGTGGGGCTCGGACGCGCGGGACGTGCGCGTGTCCGCGCGGTGGAGACACTCGACGGTGTTTCTCTCGCGGGCGTCGTCACGCGTGGCAACGCCCCGGAAGCCCGGCCGCTCGAGGACGTGCTGGCCGACCCCTCGGTGGACGCGGTCTGCGTCTGCACGCCCAACCTCCTCCACGCCGAGGCCGTGCACCGCGTGCTCGAAGCGGGGAAGCACGCGGTGGTCGAGTACCCGCTCGCCACGACGCCCGCCAAGGCCCGGGAGCTCTTCGAGAGGGCGCGCGAACGCGACCGGGTTCTGCACGTCGAGCACATCGAGCTTCTCGCCCCGTCGCAGGAGGCCCAGCGTCGACGCGTCGAACGACTGGGTCGGCTCCTCGGGGGAAGCCTTCGGTTTCGGGTCGCGGGCGAAGGGTGGATCCTGGATGCCTCGCTTGCCGGGTCGCCCGCCCTGCGGGCGCTGGCGCGTCTTCATCGGCTGGTGGACCTCTTCGGGGAGGCGCGGGTCGAGGGTGCGGATCTCGCGGAGCGCGCGGCTGGGGGTTATCACCTGGAAGTCGATCTCTCGTTCCACGACGGAGGTCGCGCCAGGCTCGTCGAGGAACGGGGCGCGGGCGTCGCGCGCCAGGTCGAGTGGGACCTGGTCTGCGAGAACGGGCGCCTCGAAAATCCGCCCGCGGGCACTCGGTCGGATCTTTTCGAACGGGACCTCGAGCACTTCGTTCGCCGGGTCCGTGAGGGGGTTGCGTCCTACGTCACAGAGGAGAGGGTGCTGCACGTCCTCGAGCTCGTCCGTCAGATTGACGAACGATGCGCTCGCGCGGGCGGGTGAGGCTCGTACCCGTTGATCGTCGCGACTGCGATCGGGGATGACAGGCCTCTCATCTCGAGCGTGCTAGGCGAGGCCGAGAATCTCCCTCAGGTGCGCGTGGGACTCGGCAACTG
>DAOUZG010000303.1 GCA_030665705.1 Deltaproteobacteria bacterium
CTTCCCCGAGGGGTACTCCCCCGGAGTTCCCGGTCTTATCGTGGGCGCGTCGAGCGAGGACGCCGCGTACATCCGCCAGGCACTGCGGGCCTGAGTGGGTCCCGGGCAGGTCTTGGCTCAGACGGAGGCGCGAAGCGCCTCGCGGTCGATCTTGCCCATCGAGTTCCTGGGAAGCTGCTCCAGGAACGCGTACCGGCGCGGCCGCTTGTAGGGAGCCAGCTCCTCGCTCGCCCGCGCACGAAGGCGAAACTCCAGATCTGCGAGGTCCGTGCCGGTGCGCGCTACGACGAACCCGGCGACCACCTCGCCGAGGTCCGGGTCGGGGAGTCCCGCCACCGCAACCTCGTCCGCGTCCGGCTCCGCCGCGAGGACGCGCTCCACCTCGCCCGGGAGGACGTTGGATCCTCCGACCAGGATCAGCTCTTTTTTTCGTCCCGCGACAATGAGGTAGCCGTGCTCGTCGTATCGCCCCAGGTCCCCCGTTTGAAACCAGCCGTCCCGGAAGACGCTGCGGGACAGCTCGGGAGCGCGCCAGTAGGAGCTCATGACCGACGGACCCCGGATTGCGATCTCTGCATCGGAGGTGAGAGATACCTCCACATCGGGCAGCGGGAGCCCCACGGTACCCGGGCGCCGTTCTCCGTCGAGCGGGTTGGTGGCCACGATCATCGTTTCGGTCAGACCGTATCGCTCGACCGGCTGGTGCTCGAACCGCGACTCGAAAGTCCGGAAGTCCTCCGGGGAGAGGGGCGCCGATCCCGAAATGAAGACGCGCACGTGTCGCAGGTCCGGCTCGACCGGCGAGCGAGCCATGCGGTGGTACATCGTCGGTACGCCCATGAAGACCGTAGTCGCGTGGCGTGCAAGGGCGACCAGGGCGCGGTCCGCGTCGAACTTCTCTTCGAGCAGTACCGGAATTCCGAGTCGGGTACTGCCGTAGAGTGCGAGCACGAGCCCGTGCACGTGGTGGGCGGGCAGAACGTGGAGCAGCCGGTCGGCGGGCGTGAGTCCCCAGGCCGCCGCGAGTGCGGCGAGGTTCGCCTCCAGGTTTTCCTGCGTCAGCGGCACCCCCTTCGGCTCCCCGGTCGTGCCGCTCGTAAAGACGAGGAGCCCCGGGGATTGCGCTGGCGCTTCCTTCAACTGGATCGTGCCCCCTCGATCGGGCACGTCCGACGCGCCTAGGTGCGCCCGGAGATCCGCCCGCTCGAGCACGCGGCTCCGTTCCACGGGGGTCAGCGCTGGGTTGAGCGGGACGACGGCCGCACCCGAGCTCATGACGGCAAGGTGGGCCGGAAGCAGCTCCGGTCCACGCGGAACATCGACACCGACCCGATCGCCGGGGCGCACCCCTCGATCCAGAAGCAGACGCTGCCAGGCTCCGATCCGGGCGAGCAGATCCCCGCCGCTCCGCTCCCACGCGATCTCCGCACGGGCGTCGAGTCCCGAAAGCAGCGTCTGCTCCCGTTTCTCTTCGAGGACTTCGAGAATGCGACGGATCATTCCCCGTTCGGACCTCTCGGGCGGTTCCTGCCCGGGGCGTCGGGTCGCGTCTGTCTCGCCACAGGTCCGCGGGGGCCAGGACTCGTCATTCGTCGTATTATAGGGGGCGATGCAGCCGATCGACCTCGATCCCCTGCCGGGCAACTTCCGGAATGCGGACGAATTGACGTACCGCGAGATCGCGGCACTGGACCGGGACCGTACCGTCTGTGTCTGCGCGGTCAGCGCGCTCGAGGTGCACGGGCCCCACCTGCCGATCGGCTCGGATCTCCATCAGGCCACGTGGATGGCGGACGAGACCGCGCGCCGTTTCGCCGAGCGCCACAGCGACTGGACCGTCCTGCGGTTTCCGCCGATTCCGGTTGGGACCGACGAGCTTCCTCTTCCCGGGTCGCTGAACACCCCGGCCCGCGTCGCCTACCAGGTCGTCCTCGCGTTCGGGAAGCAGCTCGCGCGCGCAGGCTTTCGATACATCGTCCTCACGAACGCCCACGGCGGGCCGCGACACGCCGCCGCGCTGGAGGCGGCCTGTCGTCGGATCTCTCGGCGCTACGGTATTTCGATGATCACGCCCTCGATCCGAGCATTACACCGGATGGTGACCGGAGAGCTTTTCGAACAGGTCGAGGAGCGCATCGGTCGACGCCTTCGCGACGACGAGCGCGAGGGACTCCTCTCGGGGGAGCACGCGGGCACCTGGGAGACCTCCTGGTACCTCGCCCAGCGCCCGGAGCTCCTCGGTCCCGAGTACAAGAACCTTCCCGGGGACCAGCCACCGCAAGTCGGGTTCCTGGCTGCGCTCGGACGCGGGATCGGTGGCGGGCTCGAGCGGATTGGGGCCCCGGAGTGGGGTCGTCGCGTGCGCGAGCTCGTCGGCGCCTTGGCTCAGGATATCGGCTGGCTCCTAAACGCCCGCTCGGGCTACGGCCGGGGAGGGGAGCGCGTCACCTACAAGGGGTGGCCCGCCGTCGCTTCACCCGAAGTGGGACGGGCCTAT
>DAOUZG010000028.1 GCA_030665705.1 Deltaproteobacteria bacterium
GGTTAAGGCCATGGGGAATCCTCCAAACAGGCGTTGTTGAAGCCCGTCGGGAAGGGACAGCCAGAAGGGACGGAGAACAGCGCCGTGAGCGGCTCAGAAGGACGCAGGTTCCGTGGGGGGCGGGAAACCTGGACGCTGCGAGAGGTGCCTTCCGACGACTACGCCAATCTGACACATTAGCCGCGGCGGTTCAACCGTGAATCCGTGGCTTAGGAGGTGTCTCAAGCTCGCTCGGCGCTCCAAAGGCAGCCGTCGAGTGGATTTCGCGACATCGGAGCTCGCGGATCGCCCGCAGCGAGTTCGAGGTTCTCCTCGGCCGCTAGCCGGCAGCGCCCACGGGTTCGGGCTGTCCGGTCGTTTCGATCGGTCGGGGCGCGGACTTCATGAGAATTGCAACCACCGCGATCGCCAAGATAAGCCCAGTGAACAGATATAAGACCGGGAGATAGGTCTTCTGCGCGTCGAATAAGATTCCCGCGCCGACGGGGCCGACCGCACCTCCGACCATCGCCATGAGGTTGAGCACGCCGTAGACGGCTCCGAAGTGTCTCATCCCGAGATAGTTGCCCGTCAGGAGCGGGTTGATCACGAGTGGCGCTCCGCACGCGAATCCGTAGATCGCCGCGAACGTCAGGACGACCCAGTAGGGCTCGGCGAATGTCAGCACCACGATCGAAACCGAGAGCAGGCCTAATGCAATGGACATCGCAATCCTGGGTCCCCAGCGGTCCGCAATCGGTCCAAACGAGAGCTTCCCCAGGATCATCACTCCCATCACCACGCTCCAGGCAAACGCAGCCGTCGTCGGTGAATGCTCCAGATCGGTGAGGTACGCGACGCAGTGGTTGCCCAACCCACTCGTGACCAGTCCGATCACGAGCATGATCGCAGCGATCTGCCAGAAGGCCGGCACCGCGAAAGCCTGCCGGACGTTCACACCCCAGTTGTCCGACGGCGCCTCCGCTCCCGGCTGGAAAGACTGATACGGTTCGAGGCCCATCTCCGAGGGGTGCGTTCGGATCACGACGAGGATGACCGGAACAACCAGGACGAGGATCTCGAGGCCGCTCAGGACGAAGGCGGTCCTCCAGCCCCAGTTTAGGATGATCCAGTTGGCGATGGGAGACATCACCATGCCGCCGACGCTGGTCCCGACAAACGCCCCGCTCATCGCCATCCCTCGTCGGGACACGAACCAGTTCGAGATGATGAGCGAGCATGGGATGACCGTCGCAGCCATCAGCCCGCACCCGATGAACGCGAACGCGATGTAGAACTGCCACAGGTGCGTTACGATGCTCCCCGCCAGTAAGCCGAGTCCGATGATCACCGCGCCCGTCGCCATGACAGCCCTGGCACCGATGCGGTCGATGATCAAGCCTGCGATCGGCGCGGCCACGGCGGTTCCGATGGCCCCTGTGAGGAGTGCAATCGAGAGGGCTCCTCGACCCCAGCCCATGTCCTCCGCAACGGGCTTGAGGAAAATGGGGAAGGTGTTGAGAACCATCCCCCAGCACATGAACAGGATAAAGAAGCAGGCGGCGATAATGTAGAATCCGTAATAGAGCTTTCCGGTTGAGCGCGGGTCGGTTGGCATCGGCGGATTATCGCATCTCCGGACCCGGTTGCGGTAGAATCGACTCGAGGCCCGAGAGGAGACGAAAGATGCAGGATGTCTACGTGGTCGCGGTGGGGTTGATCCCGTTCGGCAAGTATCCGGAGCTGGGAATCAAGGACCTCACCCGGATGGTGATGAAGAACCTCCTGGACCACAGCCCGGTGAATCAGGACGGGATCGAGGCTGCCTGGATGAGTAACGCGGGCTGGGGAATGAACGCCGGCCAGCACTGCATCCGCGGGCAGGTGGCCCTGAGCCCGCTCGGAATCGGGGAGATCCCCATCATGAACGTCGAGAACGCCTGCGCAGGGGGGTCGTCGGCTTTTCACGGGGCCTGGCTGGGAGTAGCGGCCGGTGCGTACGACGTCGCACTCGCGGTGGGTGCTGAGAAGACCTTTGTTCCCCGAGACGCGGATCCCGAGACCCGGAAGCGCGGCTTCCAGGGCTTCCTTTCGGGCACCGACGTCGAGGTGACGACCAAGATCATCGAGCGGATGCAGGCCGAAGCCGAGGCGAAGCGCAAGGAGATGGAGAAGAGCGGCAAGCTCAAGAAGGGGGAAGGGGGCGGTATGCGCAGCCCCTTCATGGACATCTACGCGTCGGCGAGCCGTATCCACATGGAACGCTACGGGACGACGCAGAAGCAGCTCGCGATCATCGCTGCCAAGAACCACCAGCACGGGTCTCTCAATCCCGATGCTCAATACCGGATGACGATGAGCGTGGAGGATGTTCTCAACGATCGCCTCGTCTCGTTCCCTCTGACGCGAGCCATGTGCGCGCCGATGGGGGACGGTGCAGGGGCGGCGATTCTCGTGTCGGGTGACTATCTCGCGCGCCTTGCGGACGCCCGGCCCGTCAAGGTGCGGGCCTCAGTCCTCGCCTCCGGTAGCGCGAAGCCCGGCCAGTCCGAGCGAGCTGCCCAGAAGGGCTACGCTATGGCCGGGGTCGGGCCCGACGACATCGATACTGCCGAGGTGCACGATGCGACCGCCTTTGGCGAGCTGGCGCAGACCGAGGCTCTGGGGTTCTGCAAGGAAGGCGAGGGCGGCCCGTACGCGGAGTCGGGCGCCACGACGCTCGGTGGCGCCAGGCCGGTCAATCCCAGCGGAGGACTCGAGTGCCGAGGCCACCCGATCGGTGCAACCGGGCTCGCCCAGATGGCGGAGATCGTCTACCAGCTCCGCGGGGACGCGGGAAAGCGCCAGGTCGAGGGAGCGCGCCTGGGGCTCATTGAAAACGGTGGCGGCTTCATCAGCAACGGAGAGGCCGCCGTCTCGGTTCACATACTCGAAGGTTCATCCCGCTAGCAGGGCGGACGGAGGTAAGACCTGTGGACGACACCCCCACCACGCTCGCCGGTCTCATCGAGACGCAAGCCGAGCAGCTCGGTGACAAGCCCTTCCTCTACTTCGAAGACCGCTCGATCAGCTTCGAGGATTTGAACCGGCAGGTGAACCGCGCGGCCAACGGTCTGGCTCGGCTCGGCGTGAAGTCCGGCGTCGGAGTCGCCATCATGATGCCCAACTCGGGCGAGTGGCTCTTCGTCTACTTCGCGACCCAGAAGCTCGGCGCCTACGCTGTCCCGGTGAACGTCGCACTGAAGGGCGAGGGGCTCCGGCACGTCGTCGGTCATTCCGATTCATCCGTCTTTGTCTGCCACCCCGACTACGTGGAAACGGTCCAGGAGATACGCGATTCGGTACCGAACATTCGGGAGATCGTCGTCAACACAACCGAGGCGGCGAAGGGGTGGAGTCCGCCTGAGGGATGGCGGACGCTCGCCGAGGTGATGGACGCTCCGGACACGAATCCCGGTGCGAAAATCGACCCCAATGCGATATCGGGTCTCCTCTACACGTCGGGAACAACCGGTGCGCCCAAAGGTGTGGTCAGCCGGTATCAGTCCTCGAACATCGAGGGCATTCGCGCGCTCGGCGCCGTGTTGAAGGAGAGCGACGTGCTCTACACGTGCCTGCCGCTCTTTCATGCCAATGCGCTGTTCCTGACGACCGTGCGGGCGATCGCCATGGGCCTGCCGATGGTACTCTTGCGGCGGTTCTCCGCAAGCCGTTTCTGGGACGAGATCCGCCGGTACGGCGTGACGACCTTCAACGCGTTGGGGGCGATGATTCCGATCCTGATGAAGCAGCCTGAACGCGAGAACGATACCGAGAACTCCGTACGGATCGTCTTCAGCGCAGCCTGCCCTGCCTCCGTGTGGGCAGAGTTCGAGAAGCGCTTCGGGGTGTACATCGTCGAGGGCTACGCGGCCGTGGACGGTGGCGGATTCGCCATCGTCAACTTCGGGAACTCGCCCAAGGGCTCCATCGGGAAGCCGATGAACCCCATTCGGATCGTCGATGATGACGACAACGACGTGCCCGTGGGTCAGCCGGGCGAGCTGATCTTCGAAGTCGACGACGCCAAGCGGCGAAAGGTCGAGTACTACAAGAACGAGGAGGCCAGCAACGAGAAGATCCGCGACGGCTGGCTGCACACGGGCGACCTCGTCTATGCCGACCCCGAAGGGAACCTCTATTTCGTGGACCGCAAGACCGACTCGCTGCGCCGACGCGGGGAGAACATCTCGTCGTGGGAGGTGGAGCGCGAGATCGACCGGCATCCTGCCGTCCTGGAGTCGGCTGTCTTCGGCGTGCCCTCAGAGTTGGGCGAGCACGACGTCATGGTGGTGGTGGTGGTGAAGGAGGGGGAGAAGCTCAGGCCCGAGGAGCTCATTCGGCACTGCGAGCAACGGATGGCCAAGTTCATGATCCCTCGCTACATCGAGTTCCGCGATTCGATCCCGAAGACCGGGACCCATCGGGTCCAGAAGAGTGTCTTGAAGCGCGAGGGCGTCGGCCCGAGCACGTGGGATCGCGAGGCCCATAAGTCCTAGCGTAGCGCTGGCCCGCGAGGGTCCCGGGGGACTGACCCCGTTTAGCCTACCGGCGCGATGTCCACCCGCACGGCGCGGTCGACGGGCGTCGGCTGCCACTGAAGCGACCAGTAGCGGAGATGCCCGTAGCCCCCCGCGAAGTGGAGCCACTTCACCATGCCCGCCTCGAAGGACAGGCTCGAAATCGAGCCTCAGACCGGGGCTTGGCCCTCGATGCTACTCGTGTGTCCCCGTCGGTCGTGGCTCGCCGGGCGAACTCAGGGATGGGTATCTCGGCGCCGAAGTAGACGGCGGGAGGTAGTGAGGCGTGCGGCTGTGGGATGTCCTGAGAGCGGCGCTCTGCGTCGCGGTGGTCGGACCCATCGCGGGATGCAATCGTGTTGAGGTCGCGGCACCCACGAGCCAGGTGGCTCTGATCGGAACCGCCCCGAACGTCCTCCTCATCACGATCGACACCCTACGCGCTGACCACGTGGGGAGCTACGGGTACTCGAAGGGCACGACTCCGACGCTCGATGCCTTAGCCGTCGAAGGGGTCCGTTTTGCGACACCCGTGGCCCCGACGCCGCTTACGCTCCCCTCGCACACGTCGATCCTCACGGGTCTGTTCCCCCCCGCGCACGGCGTCCGGCACAACGGGATGTTCCGGCTCGACCCGGCCGTCGAGACACTCGCAGAGCGCATGCACGAGGGTGGCTATGCGACCGCGGCGTTCGTGGGCTCCGTCGTTCTCGCGAAGCGCTACGGTCTGGACCAGGGCTTCGAGGTCTACAACGACGAGCCGACGAGGGAGAAGTCCGGTCCCTCCGGCTTCCGGGAGAGCCCAGCCGCGGTGGTGACGGATCGGGCGCTCCGATGGCTCGATGCCACCGACGGCCCCTTCTTTCTCTGGGTCCACTACTACGATCCCCACGCGAGATACACTCCGCCATCGCCGTTCTCGAAGCGCTTCGCCGATCAGCCCTACGACGGGGAGATCGCCTACGTTGATTCCCAGATCGGAAGACTCCTACAGCGGCTGCGGGGGTCGGGCCGCTTCGAGCAGACCTTCATCGTCGTGACGTCCGACCACGGCGAGAGTCTCGGGGAGCACGGCGAAGCCACCCACTCCTACACACTCTACGACCCCGTTCTCATCGTGCCCCTGATCTTCCGCGGTCCCGACATCCCGGCAAGCCGCGTGGTGACGGGCGTGGTGCGTACGATCGACATCGCCCCGACTCTGCTCTGGTCGCTCGGCCTGGACCCGCTCCCCGACGCCGACGGGGAGGACCTCGCGCCCCTCTGGGTGCCGGGGGCGCCTCCGTCCCACCGGTGGGGATACGCGGAGACCCTGGCCACGCAGCTCGAGCAGGGATGGAGCCCCCTTTTCGCCATCCGCTCTTCGGACTTTCTCTACGTACGGTCTCCTCGACCTGAGCTCTACAAACTCAAGCGAGATCCCGAGCAACTGAGCGACCTGATCGAGGCCGGAGCAGAGACTGCGGCGAAGATCGTCCGGTTCATCGACCCGTGGGTGGACGAGATCCTCGCTCGGGAGCGTCAGGGTCAGAAGCTCGGCATCGACCCTGAGACCCGAAAGCAGCTTCTAGCCCTCGGCTACGCGCTGCCCGACGGCCCCGTCGAGGAGACCGGCGCCGATCCCAAGGATGGGCGCGCCGCGCTGGAGCTCTATTTCGAAGGAACCGCAGCACTCGACGCGAACGCGTTCGACCGCGCACGGGTCCTGCTGGAGAAGGCGCTCGAGGGTCTACCCAACAGCGCTTCGGCTCACGGGAGGCTGAGCCAGGTGAACCTGAGCCTGGGACGCCTTCCCGAAGCACGGACCCAGGCCGAGGCCGCCGTGCGCCTGGCGCCACAGTCGGCCGCGCACCACTCCCACCTCGGAGAGGTCCGCCGCCTCCTGGCCGATCGAGAGGGAGCGGTCGCAGCGTTTCAGATGGCGTTGCGTCTCGATCCGACCGACCCCGATGCCCACGTCGGTCTCGCGTGGATTCACGCGGAAGAAGGAAACCTGGAGCAGGCCGAACAGCACGCGCAGCAAGCGCTCGAGGCGGATCCCTACGGCGCCATGGTCCGCGCCAAGCTCGGCATTATGTGGGGTCTCAACGGTCACCCCGGTCGGACCGTCGCCCTGCTCCAGGAGGCGGTCCGCGTGGAGCCCACGTCCGAGTTCGCCCACATGATGCTTGCGGTGGAGCTGGCGCGCCTCGGGCGTGAAGCCGAGTCCGAGCGGAGCCTCGCCCAGGCGGGGCCCTACGCAGAGGACGCCAAGCTCCTCAACGCGCTTGCCGCTGCGCACACGGTCGCAGACAACGCCGAGGGCGCCGAGGCGGTGGACCGGGAACTTCTCCGGCTCCATCCCGACTTCGGGCCAGCCTGTGAAAGACAGGCCACCCGCGACGGTTCCTAGCTCCCACCTCTAGGGTCCTTCTTACGAGCGCGGGATCTCCTCGCTTCCGGTAACCTCACAGTCCCTCCCACCCGTGCGGACTGGAGGCTGGGGAGCGGGTCGGGAGTGCCCGTACATCGGTGGCCCGCGTCGCCGCAGGCCGGAGATCTCATGAAGGCGAGCGATCTTTTCTTGCGTTGTCTGGAGGCTGAGGGCGTTACGTACATCTTCGGGGTTCCGGGCGAGGAGAACGCCGACCTGATGATGTCGCTCCTCGATTCTCCCATCGAGTTCATCATCTGTCGCCACGAGCAGGGCGCAGCGTTCATGGCGGACCTGTTCGGGCGACTGACGGGCCGCGCCGGCCTCTGTCTCGGCACGCTGGGGCCGGGTGCCACGAACCTGGTGACCGGCGTTGCGAGTGCGAACCTCGACCGCTCCCCTCTGGTCGTGGTCACCGGGCAGGGGGCCACGACGCGGCTCCACAAGGAGTCCCACCAGGTTATGGACGTCGTCGGCATGTTCCGGCCGATCACGAAATGGGCCACCTCGATCTACGACGAGCGGAACATCCCGGAGGTGGTGAGAAAGGCCTTCAAGCTCGCCGTAGCGGAAAAGCCCGGTGCGACCCACATCGAGCTCCCCGAGGACATCGCGAAGCTCGACGTGGCCGAAGAGCCGATCGTGCCCGGTTTGAAGGTCCGGCGACCGGTGGCTGACGAGAAGTCGATCCAGGCCGCCCTCGAGCTGATCGCGGGGGCAACCACCCCGGTGATCCTGGCCGGAAACGGGTGCATCCGAACCCGCGTTTCGAAGCAGCTCCACCGCTTCGTCGACGCCACCGGGATCTATGCGGCGATGACGTTCATGGGGAAGGGTGCGATCTCCGACCGCCATCCGAGGAGTCTCTACGCTGCAGGTTTGGGCAGTCACGATCACGTGACGCATGCCGTCGAGCGGGCCGACCTCGTGATTGCGATCGGCTACGACATCGTCGAGTGGCATCCGACTCACTGGAACATCGGGATCGAGAAGAAGATCCTGCACATCGACTTCACCTCGGCCGAGGTGGATACAAACTACCGGCCCCAGGTCGAGGTGGTGGGCGATCTCGCTGCCGCGCTCTGGGCGATCAACGAGGGGCTCACGCCCTCCCACCAGAAAGATCCGACGGCATTCGCCGACGCTCGCGAGACGCTTACGCGGGAGATCGAGGAGGAATATTCGGACGATCCGGGATTCCCGGTGAAGCCGCAACGCATCTTGAGCGACCTTCGGAAGGAGATGGCAGACGACGACGTCTTGATCAGCGATGTGGGTGCGCACAAGATGTGGGTTGCCCGAAACTACCCGACCTACCTGCCGAACTCGTGCATCATCTCCAACGGATTCTGTTCGATGGGGATTGCGGCTCCCGGGTCGATGGGAGCCAAGCTCGTGCACCCGGATCGAAAGGTCGTCGGGCTTTGCGGGGACGGCGGTTTCATGATGAACGTCCAGGAGCTCGCGACGGCCGTTCAGTACCGGATCGCACCCGTGATCATGGTGTGGGAGGACTCCGAGTACGGGCTCATCCGCTGGAAGCAGGAGCTCATCTACGGGAGACACTCCCACACGGAATTCCGGAACCCCGATCTCGTGGAGCTCTCGCGTTCGTTCGGCTGCTTCGCAAGGCGAGTGGACTCGGCTGAGGCAGTTCGGCCGATTCTCCGTGAGGCGTTCGAGGTCGATGACCGACCGTCGGTGATCGTGATCCCCGTTGACTACTCGGAGAATATGAAGCTCTCCCGTCGCTTGGGTGAGCTCTTGCAGCACTGACACGGAGAAAGACCATGGCACAGATGGACGCGAAGAAGTTCATCCAGGAGCGCTACCACCAAGCCATCGTCACCTACTTCGATCGGTGGGGAAGGCAGGCGCCTCCGGAGTGAGAGGATCATGATCCGCGCTGTGCTCTGGGACAACGACGGCGTCCTCGTCGATACCGAGGCGCTCTACTTCGACGCGACCCGAGAGGTGCTGGCGAGCGTCGGGGCCGAGCTGACGAGGGATCTCTTCGTGCGTATCTCCCTCGAGGAGGGTCGTAGCGCCTTCGATCTCGCACGAGAGAGGGGAACGACGGAAGATGAGGTCAAGCGGCTCCGTTCGAGGCGCGACGAGCGTTACAGTGCGTTTCTCCGCTTGGGGGTTCCCGTGTTCGACGGCGCGGAAGAGGTCCTGAGCCGTCTTCACGGACGGGTCCGAATGGGGGTTGTGACGAGCGCGCACCGGGAACACTTCGATCTCATCCACCGCTCGACGGGGCTGGTTCGCTACTTCGACTTCGTGCTAGCCCGCGAGGACTACGAGAGCTCGAAGCCCCATCCCGACCCGTATTTGGCGGCGCTCGAGCGACACGGCCTTCGGGCCGAGGAGAGCGTGGTGATCGAGGACTCGGTGCGCGGCCTGCTCGCTGCGCGCGGAGCCGGGATTCGTTGCATTGTCGTGCCGAATGCACTGACTCGACAGGGTCGCTTCGACGGGGCCCACGCGGTGGTCGGAAACCTGCGGGAGGCCGAAACCGAGCTCGAGCGTCTGCTGAGCGAGTAAGGTAGGGGCCTACCCGCGCCGCCGCGACACGAACAGCGTCCGCCGCGGCTTGGCCAGGGGGATGCGCTCCGGCAGCGCCGGCTCGAACCCGGTGGATTCCAGCATCCGCTGAAGGGCGGGAACCGAGAAGACCCACGGGTGCTTGGTCCGGGCTCCGCGCATGCGCCCCCACCACTTGTGGAGGCGTTTCGCGACGTACCGCCGTCCCGCGAAAGTGTCGACCGAGACAACGAGCACGGCCCCAGGCTGCGAGACGCGGGCGATCTCCGCGAGCCCTTCAGCCGCCGCGCGCACGTGATCGAGGACGTTCAGAAGGAAGACCCGGTCGAACGTCTGGTCGGGGAAGGGGAGGGACTCAAACACCCCGGCGGTATGCCGGATTCCAGGCGTCAGCCCCATCGGCACGAGCTGCGACGCAAGCGGATCGAGCGTGTAGCGGCTGACTTCGGGCAAGAACTCGAGGACGGTGTCGAGTCCGCACCCGATGTCGAGCACGCGTTCGCCCGGCTTGGTCGGCGCGCGCGCCTCCACCGTCTCTAGGAGAGCGCGCCAGGCGGCGATCCGCTCGGGGGCCTCGGCAACCCGCTTCTCGGCGTAGCCGACCCAGGTCTCGAGGTGCCCGGTCTGGGCTCGGTGCCAGACCTCCGGGCCGACGGCTCTCTTCACGCTGCGCCCCTTCTCCCGTTCCCGGGCCCCGTTCCCCCTCCCGCGGGGCCGCGCCCAGCGCGAGGGCGTGGCCGGAGGGTCTCGAGCGGTGCGCTATTCTAGCGCGTGGCCGACTGCATGCCGCCCACCCCCGGATTGGAAGGCGCGCACGCAGTCGCGCAATGTCCGGGGAGGTGGCGAGGTGCGCACGGAGTCGCGCGCCGGCCGGGAAGGTGGATTCGCTCGCCGATAACCCGCGCCGATAACCCGGAAAAGAGAGGGATTCGTCGATCCCATGCTTCCTCGGGCCAGTGTGATTCTGACAACCTACAACCAGCCGAGGTTGCTCGACCTCGTGCTCCAGAGCTACGAGCGCCAATCCCGCCTCGACCTCGAGATCGTCATTGCAGACGATGGCTCCGGCCCGGAGACCCGAGAGGTCATCGAGCGGCACGATCACCAAGCCCCGTTCCGGATCCACCACGTGTGGCAGCCGGATCGCGGATTCCGAAAGTCCGAAGCCGTGAACCGAGCTATTCTCGAGAGCCGCGCCGACTACCTCGTCTTCTCGGACGGAGACTGCCTCGCATCCCGGACCTTCGTGGAGGAGCACCTCAAGGCCTCACGTCCACGCACCTACGTGGTCGGCGGCCACATCCGGCTCACGCCGGAGTACACGGCCAGCCTCACACCCCAGGAGGTTCGGGCCGGCAAGTTCGAGCGACAGGGAACGCGCCTCGAACGGCTGGAGCTGTGGGCGACCCACCTGAAGAGCCTCGTCTACATTGCCGCGCGCAAGCGACGCAAGCCCAAGTTCTACGGCGTCAACTTCTCCGTCGACCGTGAGAGCTTCTACAGCATCAACGGGTTCGACCACACCTACAGCAACTGTGGACGGGAGGACTCCGATCTACGAAACCGCATGCAGC
>DAOUZG010000019.1 GCA_030665705.1 Deltaproteobacteria bacterium
CGCAGACGGTTGGGGCACCTCCCGAGCTCGAGTCGGCGCTCGGGCGCTTCGCCGAGCACTACGGGCTCGCGTTCCAGCTCGCGGATGACCTGCTCGATGCTCGCCCGAGGGGCGCGGAGGGCCCCGAGGAGTGCTCCGCGCTGGCGGTCCTTTCCGAGTCGGTGGTCCGTCAGCGGCTGCAGGAGCACCTCCGCGGCGCGCTCCAGGCCCTCGGGCCTCTGGGGGGGGGTGCGGACCCGCTCCGGGGCCTGGCCGAGCAGCTCGAGTTACGGCTAAGGTAAGCCCCCCATGGGATCAATCCTGGACGAGCTTCGCTCGACGGCGGACCTGCGAGGCCTCCCTCCCCAGAAGGTGCAGGAGGTGGTGGATGCGCTTCGTCGCGAGATCATCGAGGTCATCTCGCAGACCGGTGGGCATCTCGCGTCGAGCCTCGGCGCGACGGAGCTCGCGACGGTCCTGCACTACACGTTCGACACGCCGCGGGATCGTCTGATCTGGGACGTCGGACACCAGGCCTACGCGCACAAGCTTCTGACCGGACGTCGTCGGCTGTTCCCGACGATCGGGAAGGCCGACGGGATCGGGAAATTCCTAAGGCGGGAAGAGTCGGAGTACGATGTGTTCGGGGCCGGCCACGCGGGGACATCGATCTCGGCCGCCGTCGGGATCGCCGAGGCGATCCGGCTGCGAGGGGGCGAGGAGCAGGTCATCGCGGTCGTGGGCGACGGCGCGCTGACCACGGGAATGGCCTACGAGGGGTTGAACCACGCGGGCTACCGCAAGCTCACGAACCTGATCGTCGTCCTCAACGACAACGAGATGTCGATCTCCCGTAACGTCGGCGGAATCTCGAGCTTCCTCGCGCGGCGGTGGTCCGGGCCGATCACACGACGCCTCAGGCACGGCGTCCGGGTGCTCCTGGAATCGGTCCCGTTGGCGGGGGACGACCTCGTGGAGATCGCCAGGCGCGCAGAACAGTCGTTCAAGGTGTTCATCTCTCCGGCGTTTCTCTTCGAAGGACTCGGCTTCAACTACATCGGCCCGATCGACGGACACAACGTCCCCGTTCTGGTCGAGACCTTCCGGAACATCCGCGACATGGAAGGACGCCACGAGCCGGTTCTCGTCCACTGCGTGACCCAGAAGGGATACGGATACGAGCCCGCGCAGGACGATCCGCTCAAGTACCACGGCGTGACACCCTTCGAGATTCCCTCGGGCGAGATGAAGCGGTCGACCGGAGGCCCCCCGTCGTGGACGCGCGCCTTTTCGGACGCCCTCATCCAGCTCGCGAACGAGGATCCCCGGATCGTCGGAATCACGGCCGCGATGGCGGACGGGACGGGGCTCGACCGGTTCGAGGAGGCGTTCCCCGAGCGTTTCTACGATGTCGGGATCGCGGAGCAGCATGCAGTGACCTTCGCGGGGGGACTGGCCACCGAGGGCCTCAAGCCGGTCTGCGCGATCTACTCGACGTTCCTTCAGCGGGCCTACGATCAGATCGTCCATGACGTGTGCGTTCAGAACCTGGATGTGACGTTCGTGCTGGATCGGGCCGGGATCGTCGGAGCGGACGGGGCGACGCACCAGGGGCTGTTCGATCTCGCCTACCTGCGAACCGTTCCGAACACCGTCGTGATGGCGCCCAAAGACGAGAACGAGCTGCGCCACATGCTTCTCACCGCGATCGAGTACCCGGGCCCCGCGGTCGTGCGGTTTCCGAGGGGTGAGGCGTACGGTGTGCCGATGGAGGCGCAGATCAAGCCGATCAAAGTCGGCAGGGCGGAGCTCCTGCGCGAGGGGCAGGACGTGGCGCTTCTGGCGATCGGGTCGTGCGTCCTCCCCGCCGTCGAGGCGGCGGAACGGCTCGAGGAGGTCGGGATCAGCGCCGCCGTCCTCAACGCCCGCTTCGCAAAGCCCCTCGACGTGCGGTGGATAGTGGGCCTGGCACGACAGTGCGGGGCGGTAGTCACCGTCGAGGAACACGCCGCGATGGGTGGATTCGGCTCGGCGGTACTCGAGGCTCTGGGGGCTGCCGGGGTGGCCGTACCGGTCCGCGTGCTCGGCGTGCCCGACCAGGTGATCGAGCACGGAAGCCCCGGGGAGATTCTGGCCGAGCTGGGGCTGGACGCCGCCGGCATCGCGCGTGCTGCCCGGGAGCTCCTCGGCCGGTAGCGTGCCGCGCAAACGGGTCCGCCTGGACGAGCGCCTCGTCGAGCTGGATCTGGAGTCGAGCCGGACGCGGGCACAGGCACGGATCCGCGCCGGGGACGTTTTCCTCGAGGGTCGGGTCGTCGATAAGCCCGGCACCCTCATCTCCGCGGAGGCCGTGCCGGTTCTTCGAGTCCGCGATCCCTTCGTGTCGCGGGGGGGGACCAAGCTCGCGGGTGCGCTCGACGCGCTCGATGTCGATCCGCGAGACCTCCGGTGCGTCGATGTGGGCGCCTCGACGGGAGGCTTTACCGACTGCCTGCTACAGCGCGGTGCCGCCTCCGTCCTGGCGATCGACGTGGGCTACGGTCAGCTCGATGCGCGACTTCGCGACGATGCGCGTGTGCAGAACGTGGAGCGAACGAACATACGCGATTTCGTGCTGGATCCACACGAGCCGCGGTTCGATCTGCTCACGGCTGATCTCTCGTTCATCTCGCTCCGTCTGGTCCTCTCCCGTCTCGTCGATCTCGTGCGGCCGTCGGGGCGGCTCCTGCTCCTCGTGAAGCCCCAGTTTGAGCTCGAGCGCCGCGATGTGGGCTCCGGCGGAGTCGTTCGAGACCCGGCCAAGCGAACGGAGGCGGTCCGCCGCGTCGGGGAGGCAGCCGAGCGGCTCGGGCTACGCGTGCTGGGGGAGGTCGAGAGCGCGCTTCCCGGGCCGAAAGGGAATCGGGAGCGGTTCCTTCTGCTTCTGCACCCCGGTGAGAATCAGGAGTCGGGACGCGGTTGCCAGAACGGCCAGGGCGCTTAGACTATTGTCCGACCAGGAGGATGCGGAATGCCGGTTGTGACGCTCACGAAAGTAGCTGCAGAGAAGGTCCAGCAGCTCCAGACACGCGATAGCCGCGAGGACTTCGGTCTCCGCGTGAAGGTCATCGGGGGCGGCTGCAGCGGCCTCCAGTACCAGCTCATGTTCGAGGCAGAGAGCGGCGACTGGGACCAGGAGTCGGTCCAGAACGGAGTTCGCTTACTGGTCGATTCGAAGAGCGCGGTCTATCTGGCCGGCGCAACCGTCGACTACGTGGACGACCTCACGGGAAGCGGCTTCAAGATCAACAACCCCAACGCGACCTCCACCTGCGGCTGCGGTCAGAGCTTCGGCGCCTGAGCCGACTGCCGGTCACCGCGCCGGGACCCGATCTCAGAAGAGCGGAACGCGACCTCGCGTAAGCTGCGTGATCGTGAAGATCTCGTCTGGGACCTCCAGGTCGAGGAGGATGTTCCGGATCCTCCGCACCGTGCGTCGCCCCATCCGGAGGTCGACCATTTCTTCCTCCATAGCGACCCACCACTCGAAGTTGCGCACGACCCGATCGACGCGGAGGGTCCGCCGCTTCCAGAGGCCCTGCGCGTCGAAATAGTCGGTGCGCAAGATTACGGGTCGCCGAGTCGAGAGCCAGACGAGCATCATGCGATAGGGCCCGATCAGGGGCCGTAGGCGCAGTACCCGGCAGGGCTCACCCTGGATCGTGTCCGGCCCGAGCACTTCGATCCGATACTCGCTGGCCTCGTGGACGCGGAAGTCGTCGTAGTTGAAATCGCTGCCGAAGAAGGGCCAGTCGTAGTCTCCCGCACTCAGGGGGCGCACCTGACCGTACTTTCCGTTGGTGACGAAGATCCGATCGCGCTCACCGGGACGCTGAAAGAGTAGAGCCCCCTGCACGTGGCGGCGGTCGGCGAAGGTGTAGACGAGGGTCTTGGTCTCTCCGTCGGATTGCTTCCGACCGTACGCGAACTCGATCCTGCCCCGACCGATCTGGCCGTCCTCCATCTCGAGTTCGACTGCGGCGAGCACGTCGGGTCCGTACAGGTTGTAAAGGGCGGCCTCGAGCGCCTCGCGTCCGTTCGGCGGATCGAACCCCAAAATGAACGGCAACACGGCCGCCAATCCCCATCGGCGGAGCATCGTTTCCTCCCGGTCTCGAGCCTGTCGCTAGAAGGACGGAAATCGCTGCGTAATCAGGCTCTGCTCCGAGAAGAGCTGATCGGGTAGTGGGGGATCGATCATGAGGTTCCGCAGAACCAGTTCGGCCTTGGCGCCGTCGGTGAGAATCTCGATCTCCCGGCGCACCGGCAGGTAGCGTTCGTCGAAACGACGCACGTCGTTCGGGGAGACGCTGATCCGGCGCACCTCTCGTCGACCTCGGTATAGCCGCGTGCGGAGGGCCACTCCCGTCTTCTTGGAGATCTCAAGCACCATTCGGTCGAATCCCAGCGTGCGTCCGGACGGTCGGCTCTCCACGGACCAGCAGGGTTCCCCCTCGACCTCGGTGTCGGGCAGAGGCGTGTGGGTGAGCTCGCCCGGCAGGACCGGGCGCATGTCGCCCAGCGTCATGAGGCGGCCGATCGGAAGGACTCCCGTGTCGAGCTCGGCCGCCGTCAATCGCAAGACCTTTCGCGCAGGGGGCCAGTAGACGAAGAAGTCGTCCGAGCGGTCACGGTTCTGCAGGAACAGGAAGGCGACCTTCGCGAGTGACTGCGGGGCGCGGATGTCGACCAGCAGCTGAGCGCGCCCGTCCTTCCATCTCCGGGCCACCACGAACTGCATTACACGGGATCCGAGCCGGCCTTCGTACGCTTCCAGGGCATCGAACCGGTGGACCTGTCGAAACCAGGCTTCGGCCACCTCCGCCGCGTCTCTGGCGGGGGGCGGTTCGGGCCCCGCCGCGCTCGCGCCGAGAAGTGAGACAACAAGGGGGATCCAAACCATCGGCGTTCCCCGCGAGCTGACGTTGCCTAGCGAAGGACTCTAGCAGGATGCACAATGCAGGAGATTCCGTCACGCGCGCTTGGCGGGACCTCCGGAGTGGTGAGTTCGCGATGGCCGACAAGCAACCGATCTATCTCGACTACAACGCGACGACGCCGTGTGATCCCCGCGTGCTCGAAGCGATGGGCCCTTACTTCTCGAAGGAATTCGGTAACCCCGCCAGCCGGACCCACGCGTACGGTTGGCGGAGCGATGAGGCGGTGGAGGTTGCACGGGTCCAGGTCGCGGAGCTGATCGGGGCGCGGCCCCGTGAGGTGATCTTCACCTCAGGCGCCACCGAGTCCAACAACCTCGCGCTGTTCGGCGCCGCGCACGCGTCCGCAACGCGGCGCCGGCACATCGTCGTCTGTGCCTCGGAGCACAAGTCCGTCCTCGACCCGTGCCGCGAGCTCGAACGGGAGGGGTACCCGGTCACACGGATCTCGGTCCGGCAAAGCGGCGGAATCGACATGGAGGCCCTCCGCGATGCGATCCGGCCCCGGACGTTGCTGCTCTCGGTGATGCACGCCAACAACGAGATCGGGGTGTTCCAACCGCTCGAAGAGATCGGCTCCCTCGCCCACGCGCACGGCGTTCTCCTCCATACCGACGCGGCCCAGTCGGTCGGAAAGGTGCCGGTCGACGTGGGGCGTCTGGGCGTGGATCTGCTCTCGCTCTCGGGTCACAAGCTGTACGGCCCCAAGGGAGTCGGTGTGTTGTACGTCCGGGATCGCCGACCTCGGATCGAGCTGCGCCCGCTTCTCCACGGAGGGGGGCACGAGCGGGGCCTGCGCAGCGGTACGCTCCCCGTGCCGTTGTGCGTCGGGCTCGGACGGGCGTGCGAGATCGCCGGTGGGGAAATGGAGGCCGAGGCTCTTCGGGTCCGCGCCCTTCGGGATCGACTCTGGGGTCAGCTCCAGGAGGGACTCGAGGGGATCTGGCTCAACGGGGATCCCGAAGACCGGCTCCCGGGCAACCTGAACGTGAGGTTCTCGGGCGTGGAGGCGAGCGCCCTCCTGCTCTCCTTGCCCGACGTGGCGATGTCGACAGGCTCCGCGTGTACCTCGGCGCGTCCGGAGCCGTCCCACGTGCTCCGCGAGATCGGACTGCGACACGAGGAGTCGCTTGCCTCGATCCGGATCGGGATCGGGCGCTTCACCACCCCGGCGGAGATCGACCGAGCTGCGGGCCGCATGATCGAGGAGGTGCAGCGGCTTCGCGCACTCTCGCCGGCCTGGGAGTCGCGCCGCCGCCGGGACAGGACACTAGCCCACCGGGTGAGAAATCCGGGCTGAATCGCCTATTCTCCCGGCCACTCGATCCAGCCGACGCGGGGGAGCAGTCAATGAGGTGCGGGGGAGGGGCCGATGCCGGAGCAGCCGAAGAGCAAGCACATCACCTGGTCTAAGGCCCACGTGGGCCGCAAGGAGCGTGCTGCGCTCCTCGGTCACGGGTCCGGGACGGTCTGGTTCACGGGTCTGTCCGGGTCCGGGAAATCCACCATCGCGATGGCGGTCGAGCGCGAGCTGTTCCAGCGGCGCGTACTCGCGTATGCCTTTGACGGCGACAACATCCGCCACGGGCTGAACGTCAACCTCGGATTCTCCCCCGAACACCGCAAGGAGAACATCCGCCGCATCGGGGAGGTGGCGAAGCTGTTCAACGACTCCGGTGTCATCGTTCTCACCGCGTTCATCTCGCCCTATCGCGAAGATCGCGACGCGGTCCGGGCGATCCTGCCCGAGGGGCGCTTCGTCGAGGTCTTCGTCGACTGCCCCGTTGAGGAGTGCGAGCGACGGGACGTGAAGGGGCTCTACCAGAAGGCGCGCGCGGGCAAGATCCCCGAGTTCACCGGGATCTCGGCACCGTACGAAGCCCCGGTGAAACCCGAGATCGTCCTTCGGACGGCTGAGCTCGCGGTCGAGGAGTGCGTCGACCGCGTGCTCCGAGAGCTCGTGAACCGTAGCTGGGTGGCGAGCTGAAGCGGTGTCGTCTGTCGCCTCGTGTCCGTGGTGTCTACGAAAGGCCCTTCAGAGGCTAACTTCCGGGCCGATAGGGGAGAGGTGTTGAGTCGTTTCGCCGGTGGGCAGGGCCTGCTAGCATGAGTTGGCCCCAACGCGGTGCGGATGCCCATCGCGGGCCTCTCCCCTGCACGATTATGCCCTACACGATTATGGAACGGGACCCGTCTCGACCTCTCTCGCTGGCGGTGCTCTTCGTCGCCCTGACCCTGGGCTGCGCCACCTCGCAGGGCCCCAGTCAGACCGTTACGCGTGCCCCGTTGACCCCCGAGGTGCAGGCGGGGACCGCCTTCATGCAGGGGCACCTGTTCGAGTTGGAGGGACGGCTCCTCGAGGCGGCGGAGGCCTACGGCGAGGCGGCTCAGCTCGATCCGGATTCCGCCGAGGTCCAGCGAGCCCTCGCGCGGGTCCGGGCTCGGCTCGGACAGCCGGAGATCGCGCTGGGGCACGCGCAGCGTGCCTTCGAACTCGACTCCGAAGACGAGCGTAACCGTCGGACGCTGGCCGGACTGTACGTGGCGCTCAAGCGCAACGAGCAGGCGATCGAGCTGCTGGAGCCTTTGTTCGAGGCCGCTGCACTCTCGCTGGACGGGCTGCTCGTGCTGTTCAACCTCTACATGGGGGTCGAGCGCACCGACGCCGCACAGCGGGTGGCGGAGTCCGTCCTGGATCTCGGACGTCCCGCGGGTGGCGGGCCTCCTTCGCCCCACGCGTTTCGCGAGATCGGCCGCGTCTACGAGCGCGGAGGCCAGTTCGACCTCGCCGAGCAGGTCTACCGACGAGGACTGGCGAGCTGGCCCGAAGAGAGAGCGCTCTACGACGCCCTGGCTGGAGTCCGGCGCCGTCTCGAAGACCCCGAAGGGGAGCTCCGCGTCTACGAAGAGAAGCTGGCGGTGATTCCGGGAGATGCCACGGCGCTGCTCCGGATCGCCCAGATCCGTGATTCGATGGGGGACCGTGAGGGGTCGATCCGCGCGCTCGAGGTGCTCGTGCGGGCCTATCCCGAGCACGTGAACGCACGTCTGCAGCTCGGCTTCTTCTACTACAAGGCGGGACGGCTCGACGAGGCGGTCGCTGAGTTCGAGGTCGTGGCCGGGGAGAATCCCAAGCTTTACGAGGTGCAGTACTTCCTCGGTGTGATCCACGAGCATCGTGGAAACCATGCGGCGGCCATGGAGGCGCTGCGCGCGGTTCCCCCCGAGGCGGACCGCTTCGCCGAATCGCGCGCCCTGCTTGCTCGAGTGCTGGAGCAGGAGGAGCGGTTCGAGGAGGCACTCGTCGAGGCTCGGCGGGCGATCTCCGCAGACCCCGAGGACACCTCGCTCCAGATCTACCTCGCCGGACTGCTCCAGCGAAGCGGCGATCTCGAGGCGGGCGTTCGGGTCATGGCGCAGCTGATCGAGGCTGACCCCGAGAACGCGGATCTCCTCTACGACCTCGGCGTTCTCTACGGGGAGGCCGGTCAGGAGGAGCGGGCGCTGGAGTGGATGAACCGAACCCTTCAAGCCGACCCGGATCACGCCAGCGCTCTGAACTACATCGGTTACACGTGGGCCGAGAAGGGGATTCGACTCGACGAGGCAGAGGAGCTCATCCGACGAGCCCTCGAGCTGAAGCCGAACGATGCCTACATCATGGACAGCCTGGGCTGGGTTCATTACAAGCGCGGGCTCCAGCGCCTGGCGGACGGAGACGTTCAGGCTGCGCCGGCGGATCTAACGCAGGCCGTGCGCAAGCTCGAGCACGCCGCCGAGCTCAGCGAGGTGGAGGACCCTATCATCACGCGCCACCTCGCGGACGCCTATCGGTCGATGTCACGTTTCGAAGACGCGCTGGAGTCCTACCGGCGGGCGCTCGAACTCGGCCCGGACGAGGACGAGGCGGCCGACATCCGACGGCAGATCGAGCTGCTCGAGCTTCAGCTCGAGGGATCAACGTCCGGGGGCCGTCGTTGAGAGGGGTCCGGTCCCTCGTTCTCATCCTGTTGCCCTTGATCGCCTGCACAACACCACGTCTCCCGGCACCGGCCCTCCCCGTCCCCCTCGACGTGGTGCGACCGCTCTTGGAGCAGTTGCACGACGAGGCTGCACTGCGGTCGTCGATCCGCGGATCGGGCAAGGTCAAGCTCAAGTCGCCCTCGGGGTCGGGAAGCGCGCGAGAGGTGATCGTTGCGGAGCGGCCGGTCCGCCTGCGGCTCGAGACGCTCAACGTCTTAGGGCAGACGCAGGCGGTGCTTATCACGGACGGGCACGGCTTCGTCTACTTCGACGGAAAGAGGCTCGAGAGGGGCGTGCTCTCGGAGGGCGTGCTCCGCGATCGCGTCGGTCTGGACCTGACCGCAGAAGAGGCGGTCGAGGTGCTCCTCGCGGCCCCTGCCTTCGAAATCGAGAAGATCCGTCACGCGATCGCGGTCGGCGACGAGAGGTGGGTGGACGTGGAAGAACGGCGCCTGCGAATCGGGCCGGACGGAGAACTCCGCGGGTTCGAGGCACTCGATCCCTCGGGTGCGGTTCGCTGGATGGTGGGCTACGACCGGTGGCGCGATGTCGTGGGGGGGCGCTACCCCTCGGTCGTCAAGCTCGAATTCCCGTACACGGAGACGAGCGCGGAGCTCGCTCTGAACGAGGTGGAGCTCAACGCCACCCTCGACCCGAGACTCTTCGACCCTCCGACGGAGATGCGCCGGTGACGGAACCCCTGCTCCGGATCGACGGGCTGCGCACGACCTTCCGGACTCCGGCGGGCGTGTTCCCCGCGATCGACGGCGTTGATCTCGAGGTCTTCGCTGGCGAGACGCTCGGCGTGGTCGGAGAGTCGGGCTGTGGCAAGTCCGTGACGGCCCTTTCGGTGTTGCGCCTGCTCTCGGAACCGCCCGCGAAGATCGAGGCGGGCACGGTCCTTTTCGAGGGGCGCGACCTCCTGCAGCTGCCCCTCCCCGAGCTACGCAAGGTCCGCGGTAGCCGTATCGCGATGATCTTTCAGGAGCCGATGACCTCGCTGAATCCGGTCTTCACGGTCGGAAACCAGATCGACGAGGTTCTTCGGGTGCACACCGACCTGGACCGGCGCGCCCGTCGTCGTCGTGTCGTGGAGTTGCTCGATCTCGTAGGGATCCCTTCTCCGGCGGAGCGACTGAAGGATTATCCACATCAGCTTTCGGGTGGGATGCGCCAGCGGGTGATGATCGCGATGGCCCTGGCGTGCGAGCCGGCGTTGCTCATCGCGGACGAGCCGACCACCGCGCTCGACGTGACGATTCAAGCGCAGATCCTGGATCTCCTCGAGTCGCTCAAACAACGCCTTCACATGGCCGTTCTGCTGATCACGCACGACCTCGGCATCGTCGCCGAGACGGCTCAGCGCGTCGCGGTTTTCTACGCGGGCCGGGTCGTCGAGACCGCGACGGTCGAAGCGCTCTACCGCGCACCCCGCCATCCGTACACGCAGGGGCTGCTGATGGCCGTGCCGGGATCGAAGGTGGGGCACCGCGCGCCCCTCCACGTCATCCCCGGAATCGTGCCTGACCTCGTGGATCGTCCCACGGGCTGTCGGTTTCGGGACCGGTGCGCGCGAGCGGTGGACGTCTGCACGCGTGTCGATCCCGACCTGCAGTCGGACGTGCTGGGCCACGCGGTTGCGTGTCACAACCCCGTCCGCGAGGAGGGGGGCGCATGAACGAACCGCTTCTCCACGCACAGGGCGTCCGCAAGTACTTCCCGGTCCGCGCGACGGCGTTCGGCTCACGCTCCTACGTGCGTGCCGTTGACGGTGTGGATCTCCGGGTGGGCGAGGGCGAGACGGTCGGCCTGGTGGGGGAGTCGGGCTGCGGGAAGTCGACCCTCGGGCGAGTGCTCCTCCGTCTCCTGGAGGCCGACGACGGCGAGATTCGCTTCGAAGGGGTGGACGTCCGAAGGGCCGCGCGCAGGGATATGCGTGCGCTTCGTCGCCGGATGCAGATCGTGTTCCAGGATCCGTACGCCTCTCTGAACCCCCGGATGACCGTGGGCGAGGCGATCGGCGAAGGGCTGCTGATCCACCGCATGGCGGGACGACGCGAGCGTGCCGAGCGGGTCCGGGAGCTGCTGGAGATCGTCGGACTGCGTGCCGATCATGCCCAGCGCTATCCTCACGAGTTCAGCGGCGGGCAGCGCCAGCGAATCGGCATCGCACGCGCGCTCGTGCTCGAGCCGCGTCTGATCGTCGCCGACGAGCCGGTCTCGTCGCTCGACGTCTCGATTCAGGCGCAGATCCTGAATCTGTTTCTGGACCTACAGGACCGGTTCAAGCTCGCGTACCTATTTATCTCTCACGACCTGCGCGTGGTGCGGCACCTCTCCGATCGCGTGGCGGTCATGTACCTGGGTCGGATCGTGGAGTGGGCTTCGGCGGAGGACCTCTACCGTTCGCCCCAGCACCCCTACTCGGAGGCACTGCTCTCCGCGGTCCCGGTCCCTGATCCGCAGCGGCGTTTCCGCCGCATCGTGCTGTCGGGAGACGTACCGAGCCCGATCCATCCACCGCGGGGTTGCCCGTTCCATCCGCGCTGTCCCCGAGCGGTGGAGCAGTGCCGCTCGGAGCCGCCCGAGGTGCGTGAGGTCGCTCCTGAACATTTTTCGGCCTGTCATCTGGCCCCGTTCTGAGGAGAAACGAGACGATGCGAGTCGATTACCGGTTCGGCCTGAATGGAATCGACGTCCCTCGATTTTCGGTCGAGTCGACGGAGGGTCCGCAGAAGCTGTTTACGCTGGCCACGCTAGTCCTCAACGTTCTGCACGAACAGCCTCGTGTGGACCTCGTATTCCACAGTCCGAACGCGTCCGATCTGCCGAAGAAGATCAACCGTCTGAAGGAGATCGTGGAAAGCGCTCCGGAGGTGGAAAACCTGCGGTACACGGATGGGAAGACGGGTGAGCTCGGAGGGATCTACTACCGGTGGCTCAGCATCCATGCCACCGATGGTTCCGGAGGAGGCTGAGCTCGATCACCCGCCCACGGAGGCGCTCGACATCTCCTTCGAAGCCGCTCTGCTCCAGGTAGCGATGCAGGGCGCGCTCGCGAAGCGACCCGGGCACGACGTCGGGGAGGGCCGCGTTTAGCTGGGCCAGGTTCTTGATCCTCCGACGAAGCGAGACGCTCCAGCTGAACTGAACCCGGCCGTAGTCGAGCAGACTCGGTGAGGCCCCCGGAACCCACGCGATGTTGTTGGCCTTCAGATCGGCGTGATAGATGCCGCGCCTATGGAGGTCGGAGAGCAGGCCGGCCACGGCATCGGCGAACGCGTCTCGTTCCGAGCCCGGTGTGGACTCGAAGCGGTGGTCGACCCAGTCGGCAACGGTCGGTCCCACATCCTCCATCACGAGCCATCGCCCCGCCCAGGCCAGGGGACGGCCCGTCCGGATCCCGCGGACCTCGAGTCCCTGGCCGTTTACCCAGCTCCGCCGAGCGGCACGCGAGGAGGGGTGCTCCTTGAGGATCCATCCCCCGTCCCGGACGAGCCGGGCGCCGGGACGATCCTTCAGGAGCTCTGCCCGGTCGAAGCTTCGCAGAGCCCTCGCCAGCTCCTCCGGGTCGGTCTCCCGTCTTCGGAAGCCGTCGAGGTCTCTGGTCCGGAAGCGAGTGAACGACCCGCTCTCCAGCACGCAGCGCCGGGTGCGGCTCCGCCAGTGCGTGTGGGCACGCAGGTCGCGCCAGAATCGAACGGGTGCAAGCTCCGCCGGAAGCGGTTCGCCGAGCGAGTAAGCGAGCCACCCGAGCTCCCGACGCCGAAGCAGTCCCGGAATCCAGGGCAGAAAGCGGGCGCGATGCAGGTCCGTCACCACGAGCCCGGAGGCGTCGACCATCAGGTTTCCGAGGTGGAAGTCGCGGTGGAGCATCCCCCCTTGGTGCATCCGTTCCGCCACTGCGAGGATCGCCGGAAGGTCGTCGCGCGTGGCGCTACGCCCCTCCACCCAGCGCGTTGCGATCCACTCCGATCCGCTCCCGATCGGCTCA